>JAEXKM010000227.1 GCA_023445705.1 Pseudomonadota bacterium | reverse complement strand
CGCGCCTTAGATGCGAAGCAGGCGTCTACTGCAAGCCTTGCCTGGGTTAAATTACACCTTAAGCGCCGATGGGCCGCAGCAAAACCGTCCAATCAGGCGCCAATGACACCGTGATCCCACATATGTGCGGCCGCGCTGCCCAGCATCTGCAGGAACATCTCGTCGCCGCGGGCCGTCTGGGTGACGATCATTCCGGCGAAGAAAGCCGTGCCGAACAACAGGTAGGCGCCCCGCGCATAGTGGCGCTTCAGATCGCCCATCGCATAGCCGGTCACGCCCAGGCTGATCAGGGTGTCGAGGTACAGCTTCAGCAGTTCGTCCTCGTGCGCGCGGCGCACCTCGGGCGGCAGGGCGCCGGCCAGGAAATAGGCAAGATCGGTCGGGCCGGCCCCGTACGCAAAGGACTGCCAGTCCAGCACCGTCACCGGATGACCTCCAGCAGCGCTGGCGAACATCATGTTGTCCGGCCGAAAGTCGTTGTGGGTCAGGCAACGCGGCCCGTCATGCGCGCCACCGAACTGCGCAAAGCGCGGCGCCAGCCAGTCGCCGGCCGCCACCCAGTCGCGCTGCAGCCGACGGCCATAGCGGTCCTTGAACCCCTCCCAGAGCGCGACAACCATGCCTTCCGTGACGTTTGAGGGCGGCGCAGCCCGCGAGCCCGACACCCAGGGGAGTTCATCGAGGCCATCGTCACCCCAGTGAGAGGCGTGAAGCTTCGCCGCCTCGATCACGACCAGTCTGGCCTGATCCAGCGAGACGCCGTCGAGCTGGTCTCCCTGCTCGGCCGGAGCCAGATCCTCCATCATCAGCACGAAGGCGCTGGTGGCCTCGTCGACCTCGGTGAAGTAACAGCGCGGCGTGCGAATCAGCGCCCTTGGCGCGAGCTGTTGGTAGAAGCGAACCTCCCGAATGTAGTTGCCGAGCATCACGCCGGTGTTGCGGCTTTCCTCTCCGGAGGCCGGGAACTTCCCGACCAGCGATTCTGGCGCGTCGGCGCCGCGTCGAGCGTAGTCCAGCTCGAAACGCACGCTTTCGCCGATCTGGCCCGTGCCGACATTTCGCGCCTTGAACCCGCGAACGACGGCGTCGACGCCCGCCGCCTGAAGGACCGCCGTCAGCCAGTCCGCATCGACCTCGCCGGGCAGCCGGATATCGGGACGCAGCAGGGTGCTCATGGCGCCAACGGATGAACATAGACCTCGTTAAGGGCGATCCGATCGCCCCGCAGGATCACGAGATCAAAGCCGCGAAGGCGCGCGCCGCCCTCGATGTCGCAATACCAGCGGCCGCAGTAGCCGCCCTCGATGTGCCAGAGCTCGTCGGGTGTGTAGGTCATGGGCGGGGTGGCCGAGAACAGGCCATCGAGATAGGCCCTCAACGCCGCGTTCCCCTCCAGCCCGGCGGCGGTCTGCGGATCCTTGTAGACGCAGTCGTCGGCATAGAATCCGCAGAGCCGGTCGACATCCTTATCCGACCACGCCTTCAGCCATTTCGCATTGAAGTCTTCCAAAGCCGCCAGGTCCATGTTCGGCAATCCTCTTCAGCCGCCCAGAACGCGGGCTCGATGGTCGTCGGTGAACATTTCCGGCGGCAGGCTCTCGGGGCCGGCCATCACTGCGAAGGCATGCGCCTTCAGGCTGGGATCGGCCGCCGAGCGTTCGAACAAGCTTCGCCGCCGCGCCCTCGCGGCGTCCCCGAACTCCATGTCCAACGCCGCTTGAAGCTTGGCGGTGAAACGCAGACGCCGCATCCGCTCCGCGCGCTCCTCTCCGTACTCCTCAAAGAGCGAAGGCCTCCAATCGTCGTCCGCCTTCAGGAGCTCACTGACGATCCGCACATCGCGATAGGTGATCGACAGCCCCAGCCCGAGGATCGGATCGTTCCACCCGGCCGCGTCGCCAACCAGCACGACACCCTCGGCAAAGGGGCGATCGGTCCAGGAATCGGCGTTGAAATAGCTGAACAAGGGACCGGCGGGCCGGCCCGCGACCAGATGCTGATTGTTCGGACTGCAGCGCATGGCGAAGGCGTCGAGAAACCGCCGCGCGCCATCGGCCCCTTTGAACCGCTGGGCTTGATCGAGCGGATAGCCGCCATAGACACGGACCCGCCCCTGCCCCTGCGGGAAGGCCAGGAAGCCAAACTCATCCTCGGTGCCGATCGCCTGCAGATCCGGACGCCAACCATCCACGCCCTCGACCAGCAAGCCCGCAAACCAATGATGAGGGCGGTCCTGCACCAGGCCGATGCCCACGGCGTCCCGGACCTTAGACGTCCGGCCATCGGCCCCGACGAGCAACCGGCCCACCGCTTCCTTCGCCTGACCGCCCTCTTCATAGGTCACCTTCGGCCGCGCGCCGGCCGCGACCTCCAGCACCTGCACACCGCGCAGGACCGTGGCGCCCGCCTCGGCAGCGGCGTCGAAGAGCGTCTGGCAATGACGCGGATGGCCGAGGCACAGCGGACCGGGGATTCCGTCCCTGAATATTCCGAGCGGCAGAGCCGAGGCCTCGGCCGCGAAGGGGTCCAGGGTTTCGTCGTAGGTGACGTGATGGGTGATGTGATGGCCGCCGGCGGCCATCAATCGGTCATAGAGGCCAAGGCGGCGGACCTCGGCCACGCCCCAGGGCGCGATCCATTCCCCGCGCACACGGTCCTCATAGACCTCGGACTGTTCGAGCAAGAGCACCGAACGACCGGCCTGCGCCATCACGGCGGCCAATGCCGAACCGCCGATGCCGCCTCCCACGATAACCAGGTCATAGGTCGCCAAAGCGTGGACCTCCCTGCTTTTTTTTTGAGCGTGAAGTCGGCCGAGATCGAGGTCCAATCAAATCGATTGGTCTATTGATAACATCCATTTATCAATTTGGGATGAGCGACCGCCCCGAAGTCGACCTGCGCCTGCTGCGCACCTTCGTCACCCTGGCCGAAGAGCTGAGCTTTCGCCGCGCGGCCGAGCGGCTCAACCTCACCCAGCCGGCGCTTTCGACTCAACTGAGGCGCCTGGAGACCCGCCTCGGCCTTGCGCTCTTCCACCGCAGCACCCGCCGGGTCGATCTGACGACCGCCGGCGTCAGTTTGCTTACGCCCGCCCGCGCCCTGCTCGCCGAGAGCAACCGGTTCGGCGACCTGGCCAGCCAGCTGCGAAGCCGGCGCCGAGCCCGGCTGATCTTTGGTGCCGCGCTCTACACGCTCGGCATCCCCGAACGGCAGTTGCTGCTTGAGGCTTTCCTCGCGCGTAGTCCGGACGCGCCGTTTACGGTGACGCCGCAATGGCAGCGAAACATGGCCCGCGCCCTGCTCCGCGATCGCGCCGACCTCGCGCTGATGCTCGGGGTTGCCGTGCCGGCGTTCCAATGGGAGGCCGAACGAACCGCAGAGGTCGTGTTTCCTGACACCCTAAGGCGGCTGGTGCTCGGCGAGCAGAGAGTGGCGCTACTCGTCCCCCGCCTGTCGCCGCTGGCGGCATTCGATGAGATTCCGCCGGGCGAACTCCGAGGGCTCGACATCGCCATGCTCGGCCCGACCCACGGCAGCGCGATCATCGGCCCGATCGAGAACGTGCTGGGCCGGGCCGGCGCGCGGCTCGTCGTCCCGCCTGAGCCGCATGGCATTGGTGTCGAGCGCTACGGTCGCCAGTTCCAGATCCCGGCTGTCAGCCTGGGCTGGTTCGGCGGTGAGACGGGGGTCCGCGACGACATGGTCCGACGCCCCGTCAAAGGCCTGGAGATCAGAAGCGAACTCGCCCTGCTCCGTTCCGCTGGTCGTTCACACCCGCTCACCGAGGCCTTCTGGCGCGAGGCCCTGGACCGCTTTCCCGAAGCGCGAGAGGTGGCCGGCGCGATGTGAGAGGGCTGGACTTTCCCGCGCCGAACGCGTCTGACGCGCCAATGTCGAAAACGATCCAGACGGCCGCCGTGATCGGCGGCGGCCCGGCCGGCCTCATGGCGGCCGAAGTGCTCAGCGCCGCGGGCGTCCAGGTGGACGTCTACGACCGCATGCCCAGCCTGGGCCGCAAGTTCCTGATGGCCGGCCGCGGCGGCTTGAATCTCACCCATTCCGAGGGCCTGGAAACGTTCCTCGGCCGCTATGGCGAGGCCGCCGATCGGCTGGAGCCGATCCTTCGCGCCTTCACGCCCGCCGATCTCGTGAGATGGGCCGAAGACCTTGGCCAGCCGACCTTCGTCGGCAGCAGCGGGCGGGTATTTCCAAAGGCCCTGAAGGCCTCGCCGCTGCTGCGGGCCTGGCTTGCCCGCTTACAGGCGCAGGGTGTCCGCTTTCATCTCCGTTCTGAATGGTCGGGCTGGGACGCGAACGGCGCCCTGACGTTCGAGGGCCGAGCGGCCGGGAAGCGGCCCGACGCCGTGGTGCTCGCCTTAGGCGGCGCCAGTTGGCCGCGACTGGGCTCCACCGGTGGCTGGGCCGGGATCCTGGCGGAGCGCGGCGTCGAGATCACGCCCTTCGAACCGGCGAACAGCGGCTTCGAGATCGACTGGAGCCCGACCTTCGTCGGACGGTTCTCCGGCCAGCCCCTGAAGAACATAGGCCTGTCGTTCGGCGAGCGAACGGTCCGCGGCGAAGCCATGATCTCGGAGTATGGCCTTGAGGGGGGCGCGGTGTACGCGCTGTCAGCCGAACTGCGCGATGCCATCGCGGGCGAAGGCGCTGCGGTCGTCGAGATAGATTTGCGCCCCGACATGCCCCGCTCGCGCCTGGCCGACCGGCTGCACAAGGCGCCGGCCGGACAGTCGGCGTCGAACCTGCTGCGCAAGGCCGCCAACCTGTCGCCGGTGGAAGTAAACCTGCTGCGTGAGGGCCACGGCGTCGACCTGCCGCGCGACGCCGGCCAACTCGCACGCGCCATCAAGGCGACGCCAATCCGCCTGACGGCGGCACGCCCGCTGGAGCGCGCCATATCATCGGCCGGGGGCGTCAGCCTGTCCGAATTGGATGATGGCCTGATGATCCGTCGCCTGCCCGGGGTCTACGCGGTCGGCGAGATGCTCGACTGGGAGGCGCCGACCGGCGGCTATCTGCTGCAGGCGTGCTTCGCCACCGGCGTCGTCGCAGCCCGCGCCATTCTCACTCCGGCGGGTGCTTGAGCCGGTCGCGTAGCGTCGGCTTCCGCTTCTTGACCGGCGTAGCCTTGACCCGCGGCTTCGGCAGCGGCGGGAGCTGTTCCACCGCGCCGTCCGCGAGCAGCCGGGCGGCGAGCATCAGGTCGGACTTCACGGTTCCGAAGTCCGGCGCTTCGGCCCAGGCGCGGACCGCGACCTCGACAAACGCCTCGGACATACCGGTCACCTCGACGGAGACGACGGGCTCCTTCAGCACCAGCGGGTTGGTCTCGGCGCGAGCCTTCAGGCCGGCCATCAGCGCCGGAACGTCGCGCTTGGTGTCGACACGCACCACCACGTCCACGCGTCGGCGGCTATGGGCGCTGGTGTTGACGATGACGTCGCCGAACACCTTCCCGTTGGGCAGCACGACCTTCAGATTGTCGGGGGTCGCCAGTTCGGTGACGAACAGATCCAGCGTCTTCACGGTGCCCGTCCGGCCGCCGATCTCCACCACGTCGCCCACCCGATAGGGCCGGAAAAGCAACAGCATCACCCCGGCGGCGACGTTGCTCAGCGTTCCTTGCAGCGCCAGGCCCACCGCCAGCGAAGCCGCGCCCAGGACCGCCAGGATCGAGGTCGTCTGCACGCCGAGTTGCTGCAGCACCGCAATCAGGCCGACGATGGTCACCAGATAGCGCGCAAGCGAGCCCGCGAAGCTCTGCAGCGTCACGTCCGGCGGCCCGCCGCCATGCACCCGCGCGATCAAGCGCCGGACCAGCCGGGAAGCCCAGCCGGCCGCCCACCAGGTCACGGTGAGGATGATCACCGCCACCACGAGGTTCACGGCCAGATCGCCCGCGGCGTCTATGAATTTGTGGAATACGTTCTCGTCGGAGCTGATCGTCTGGCGAAGCCGATCGCCGATCTCGGTCTCGAAACCCTGCATGATTGACGCTTAGAACTCCCGACCGCCCGCCATGCAATACGTTAAGCAGCCTTCTGCAGTTCCTGCTTCACCCGCTCGGCCAAGGTCTTGATGTCGATCGGCTTGGGGAGGAAGGAGATATTCTCTTCGCCTTCCAGCAGGTTGGAGAACTCCGCTTCCGCATAGCCGGAGATGAACATGACCGGCGCGCCGGCCAGATATCCGCGGGCATGCTTGAGCAGGTCCGGCCCCTGCATGCCCGGCATCACGACGTCGGAAATCATCAGATCGATCTGGCCAGCATGGATTTCGGCGAGCTCCAGGGCCTCTTCGCCGGATCCGGCCTCGATCACCTCGTAGCCGCGGGCGCGGAGCAGTTTCGCCGCGACCGTGCGGACGGCGTCCTCGTCTTCCACGAAAAGGATGCGGCCGGCGCCGGACAGGTCCCGCGCCTTCGGCGGGGCCTTGGCGGCGGCAGGCGTGGGCGCAGGGGCGGAGGCGCTGGGCACATGGGCTGGCAGGAAGATCCGGAAGGCCGCGCCCTGGCCGGGACGTGAGGAGACGCCGATCCAGCCGTCCGACTGCTTGACGATGCCGTAGACGGTCGCCAGGCCCAGGCCCGTGCCCTCGCCCACCGGTTTGGTGGTGAAGAAGGGATCGAAGATCTTGTCGATGACGTCCGGGGGAATACCGGGGCCGTCGTCCGAAACCTCGATCAGCGCATGCTCGCCCTTGGCGTTGGGATAGCCGGCCGCGATCGCTTCTTCCTGCGAGAGGCGCGCCAGGCGGATGCGCACCTTGCCACCGCCGTGCGCGCGGACGGCGTCGCGGGCGTTGACCGCAAGATTCATCACCGCGGTCTCGATCTGGCTGCGATCGGCGCGCACATGCGGCAGGTTGCGGCCATATTCAGTCTCGAGCTTCACGTCCTCGTAAAGCACGCGACGCAGCAGCACCTCGGACTCGCTGATCAGTTCGCCGAGATCGAGCGTCTCGCGCTGGACGGTCTGCTTGCGCGAGAAAGCCAGCAGCTTGCGCACCAGGTCCGCGGCGCGGGTGGAAGTCGACCTGATCTCGTTCAAGCCCTCGTAGGAGGGATCACCCACCGGGTGGCGCTGGGCCAGTACGTCGAGCTGGAAGAAGATCGCGGTCAGCAGATTGTTGAAGTCGTGGGCCACGCCGCCGGCCAGTTGGCCGATGGCCTGCATCTTCTGGCTCTGCGAGAGCTGCAGCTCGATCTGCTTCTGCTCGGAGACGTCGACCAGATAGGCGACCCATCGGCCCTCGTTCCGGGTGAGGTAGAGGTGCGCAACCTTGGTGGGATCGCTGGCGAGCCGCACCTCGAGGGCGCCGACATGGCCCTCGGCGAGCTTCTGGCCGACATCGGCGCGCGAGGAGCTCTCGATCAGGTCGCCGAACTTCTGGCCGCTCGTCGCGCCGCCGGTCAGCGCCGACAGGGCCGGGTTAGCCTCGATGATGGTCGCCTCGAAGGGATCCTCGCCGTCCAGCAGCGCGGCTCCGAAGGGCGAGGCCGCCGCGAACGCATCCAGCACTTTGGGCGGCGGGGGTTTAGCGCTGTTGAAGGCCTGCAGCACCTCGGCCGCGGCCGGCGGCAGAGCCAGGGGCGGCGGCTCGGCCAACCGCACCAGGAACCGGCGCTCGCCCAGGGGAGCGACGGTCGCCGAATGCTCTCCGCCATTGTTGCGGATGGAGGCCTGACCGGTCTCCCCGCGCCGGGCCGCGCTCAGGGCAGTGAACAGGCTCGCGCCCGAGGGGCCGCCCTTGGGCAGGCGCGCAGCCGCGCCCAGGACGGTGCGCCAGGCCGCGTTGGCCGCGTGGATGCGGCCATCGGCGGCGGCGATCGCCGCCGGTTCGATCAGGGCGTCGACCACCTTCTCGGCGCCGGGCTCGCCGACGACTTCAGCTTCCGTCGAGCTGCGCAGGGCAAAGAGGCCCAGGCACGCCACGCCGAACAGCCCGATCAGCAGCATGATCCCGGCTCGCGTCGCAGGACCTGCATGGAAGGCTGGCACGGCTGCGAAGCCCACGGCGGCGAGGAAGCACAGCACGGCCATGACCGTCATCGGGTCGACCCGCCGCGTGCGGTCCTTGGACTTGATCTTGGCCATGGCTCGGCCCCGGTTGATGTCGGACATGTAGACGCGCGCGCCCGGCGAATCAGTCACGCGATCGTCTCGCTAAATTCTATTGGTTTCGGGCCTTTGCGGCCACGCGTGCGCTGCTTTGCATGATGAACCCGATCAGCTTGGCCACAGCCTCGTAGTGAGCGGGCGGGATGAAGTCGTCGAGCTCGACCGCCGCATAGAGCGCGCGAGCCAGGGGCGGATCCTCGATCACAGGCACGTCATGCTCCTCGGCAAGGGCGCGGATCTTCAAGGCGATAGCGTCCATGCCCTTCGCCACGCATTGGGGCGCAGCGGTTTCGCCGGCCTCGTAGCGCAGCGCCACGGCGTAGTGGGTCGGGTTCATGATGACCATGGTGGCGTCCGGTACCGCCGCCATCATCCGCCGGCGCGACCGCTGGATGGCGATCTGGCGGCGCTTGGCCTTGATGTGGGGATCGCCTTCGGAGTTCTTGAACTCCTCCTTCTGCTCCTCCTTGGTCATGCGCATGCGCTTGAGGAAGCGTGACCGCTGCCAGAACCAGTCGAAACCGGCGATGACCAGCATCAGGCCAGCCGCGGCGAAGACCAGCCGGCGCAGAATGTCGGTCATCAGCGGAAGGATGGCCGCAGGATCCAGGGCCGCCAGTTCCTGCAGCGGTCGGATGTAGGGCTTCATCACCATCCACCCGACCCAGCCCACCATCGCGACCTTGGCCAGGGATTTGACGAACTGCATAAGGCCGTCGGGGCCCAGGATGCGTTTCAGGCCCGCCATCGGCGAAACCTTCTTCCAGTCCGGCTTTATCTTCTCCGGGCTGAACAGCAGGCCGGTCTGGATCAGGTTGCCGCCTGCCCCCATCAGTGCGGCGACCGCCATGATTCCGATCAGGATGGGCGCGGCGGCATGGGCGGCGCGGCGGGCGACGTCGATGGCGCCGTGGCCATCCAGGCTGATCGCGTCTGGCCGGGCGATGAAAGGCAGAAGTTCGGCAGCCAGATTGCGCGAGAACCAGCCCCCCGCGATGGCGATCACCGCCGCCGCCCCGGCGAACGAGGCGACCATGCCCAGGTCCTGGGTCTTGGCGACGTCCCCCTTCTCCCGCGCCTTCTGGAGCTTGGAGGGTGTCGCCTCTTCTGTTTTAGAGTCTGCGTCCTGTTCGTCGGCCATCTGGTCAGCCGAGGAACAGCGAGACGAGCTCGCGATAGCGGTTGAGCCAGACCATGCCGATCACGCCCAGGCTCAGGGCGAAGATCGAAAGCCCCAGCAAGACCACAAGGGGAGTCACGACGAAGAACACTTGGAACTGCGGCATCACCCGCCCGATGAGGCCCGCGGCGATGTTGAAGATCACCGTGAACACCACCACTGGCGCGGCCAGTTGCAGCCCTAGGCGGAAAGAGCTGGCCACCGTCTGAGCGGCGAGTTGGGCGCTGTCGGCCACCGGCACGTCCCGCGCGAACGGAAACAGCGCATAGGATCGCACGATCGCGCTGATGAACATGTGGTGCAGGTCGGTGGTCATGATCAGGGTGATCCCGATCAGGCCAAGGAAGGTGCCAAGCGTTGTCGAGGGCTGCGCCTGGCCGGGCGCGGCGGTCTGGGCGAAGGACAACGTCGTCTGGATCGAAATGATCTCGCCCGCGGTCGACAGCGACGACAGGAAGAGCCGAAGGATCCCGCCGATCATCAGGCCTATCAGGACCTCGCGGATGACGCCCGTCGCCACGCCTGAGACGGTCCCCGGCACTGGCATGCCCTTGGCCACCAGCGGCATGAGCATCAGGGCCATCAGGAAGGCGAACGACAATCGGATCCGCGGCGGCACGCTTGTGTCGCCAATGCCGGGCAGCAGCATGACGATGGCGCCCACGCGGGCGAATATCAGCCCGGCGGCGTAGACCTGGGATGCGGCGGCGTAGCTTTCCATGCCGGGCCGGCTGGCCTCACATGGCCGCGATGCGGGCGGCGATCTGGCGCATGAAGCCGCTCATCAAGGCCCCCATCAGCGGCAGGAACAGCAGCAGCGAAAGAAAGATGGCGACGATTTTCGGCGCGTAGACGAGGGTCGCTTCCTGGATCTGGGTCAGGGCCTGCATCAGGCCGACGCCGACCCCGACCACCAGCCCGACGATCAGGACCGGCGCACAGAGCTGGATGGTCAGCCAGATCGCATCGCGCCCGATGTCCAGAACCTCTGCGCCGTTCATCGGGTGTCTCTTTCGGTACGCATCTTGGCGGAAAATCAGCTAGGCCGAATTTGCCGGGTTATGGTTAACGAAGCGCTACCTTTCGTTAACAAGCGCCCTTGCCGCTTCCGCCGGCGTCGCCTTGTCGCGGTCCCGATCGACGCTGTAGTTGGCCGCGCGCATGGCCTCCACCGACACCGCTCCGACCAGAGGGCGCAGGGCCGACAGAAGGCGCTGATCCGCTGCACGCTTGGGCGATACGAGGATCACCGCGTCATAGGGCGGAAGCGCGCCCTTGGGATCGCTCAGCACCACCAGCTTGTCGGCCGAAATCCGTCCATCCGAGGAGAAGGCCGAGATGACGTCCGCCTCTCCGCCGGCCAGCGCGCGGTACATGAAGGTCGGTTGGAAGGACCGCTCGGAACGGAAGTGGAAATCGTAGGCGCGGTCGACGGCCTTCCATTCCGGCCGCGACAAAAACTCAAGATCCGAGCCGAAGTTCAGACGGGGCGCCTGACGCGCCAGATCGGCCAGGCTGGCGACACCGAGCTGCCGCGCACGATCGGCGCGCATCGCAAAGGCGTAGGCGTTCTCGAAGCCGAGCGAGCCCAACACAACGACGCCGTCGCGCTTTTCGAGCTCGGAAGTCAGCTCCGCCAGCACGGCTTCACGGCCCGGGTTGTCGCTGCGCTTCAGGACGTTGGTCCAGAGCGTTCCCGTATAGTCGACATAGACGTCGATCTCCCCGGCGGCGAGCGCACGATAGGCGACCGCGGAGCCCAGGTCCTCCTTGCGCGAGACACGGGCGCCCGTTCGCTCCAGCCGCTCGGCCATGAGTTCGGCAAGGATGTACTGCTCCGAGAAGTTCTTCGCTCCGACGACGTAGCTGGCGGGCTTGCCGATGGCCGCCAGCGGCGCGACGGCGGCCAGGGTTCCGGCGGCCAGCAAGGCCAGACCCGTCACGATGAGGCCTCGGCTGCGCCGCGCTGCGCCGATCTCGATCAGCCCGAGCAGCTGGTCGACGAGCATGGCGAGGACCGCCGAGGCTGCGCAGCCGAACAGCACGAAGACCCAGTTTTCGGTCTGCAGACCGGCGAAAATGTAATTGCCCAGGCTGGTCTGACCAACGGGAGTCGAAAGGGTCGCGGCCCCGATCGTCCACACCGCGGCGGTGCGGACGCCGGCCATGATCACCGGCATGGCGAGGGGGAGCTCGACCTGCCACAGCCTCTGGCGCGGCGTCATGCCGACGCCGTCGGCCGCCTCCCTCACCGCCGGGTCGACCCCGAGGATGCCGGTAGTCGCCGTCCGCAGGATCGGGAGCATTGAGTACAGCGTCAGGGCCAACAGCGAGGGCAGGAACCCGAGGGCGGAGAAGCCTTTGCCCAGCACCGCTTCGCTGGCGGCCGATAAGCCCAGCAGCAGCGGATAGAAGAGCGCCAGCAGAGCCAGGCTCGGAATGGTCTGGATCAGTCCGGCGAAGGCCAGGACGGGCCAGCGCAGACGCGGGCTGCGGCTCGCCGCAATAGCCAGCGGCAGGCTGATCGCAAGGCCAAGGACAAGCGCGCTGGCGCTGAGCACCACGTGCCAGGCCAGATAATCCGGCAGCAGCGCGAAGGCCTGGGCGATACGGGGGTTCACGAAGCCTCGCCCAGCCGCTCGCGCAGGCGTTCGGCCTGCCGGCGCGGCGCCTCCAGCAAGGCGCGCACCTGCGGATCGCGCGAGGACCTCATGAGTACGGCGGCCGCGCCGTCGGCGAGGATCGCCCCGGCGTCGATGACGACGATCCGATCAGCCAGCAGGACGGCCTCGGCCATGTCATGGGTCACCATCACGGTGGTCAGGCCGAGTTGCTCGTGCAACGCCCGGTAGTCGGCGCCAAGCGCGTCCCGAGTCAGCGGATCGAGCGCGCCGAAGGGCTCGTCCATCAGCATGATCTTCGGCTGAGCGGCCAACGCCCTCGCCACCCCGACCCGCTGGCGCTGACCACCGGACAGCGCCGCCGGCGAGCGCTGGGCGACGTCCGCCGGCAGGGCCACAAGCTCGAGCAGTTCGCGCACGCGCGCAGCGATCCGCCCTCTATCCCAGCCAAGCAGGCGGGGCGTGATGGCGATGTTCTCGGCGATGCTCAGATGCGGAAAGAGGCCGACCTCCTGGAAGACATAGCCGATGCGTCGCCGTAGCTCGTGCGGCGGCTGGCGGCCGACGTCCGCGCCATCGATGCGCACGCGGCCGCCGTCGGGCGTCGCCAAGCCGTTGATGGTCTTGAGCAGGGTGGTCTTGCCGGACCCCGACGCCCCGACCAGGGCGACGAACTCACCCGGCGCGATGGCGAGGTCGATGACGGCGAGCGCGGCCCGCTCCCCATAGCGCTTCTCGATCCCGGAAAGCTCGATCGCCGCCTCGCCCATGCCTTAGGCGTAACACGGTGAGGTGGAAGAAGCTCCCACCTTTCGCGCCGCCGTCAGATCGGCATGCGCATGATTTCCTGGTAGGCGTTGATGACCTGGTCCCGCACCGCCATCACCGTTTCCAAGCTGGCCTCCGCGGCCGAGATGGCGGTGACCACGTCGATCAGTTCGGCCTTGCCTGCGACCTGGGCCGCAATCTGGCCTTCAGCCTTCTTCGTGCTGTGCACGACGTCGGTCATGGCCGACTTGACCATGGAGCCGAAGTCGAGGCCCTGATCCTGCTGAGCGCCGACGCTGGACTTGATCGCCGCAGTGCTGTTCTGGGCGGCGGCGTAGGCCTTGGCGGCCGCCATGGCGGTCATCATGGCTCAGGCCCCTACTTCTTCAGGATGTCGAGGGTGCGCTGCTCCATGGCGCGCGCAGTCTCGATCACGTTGAGGTTCGCCTCGTAGGCGCGCTGGGCTTCTTTCATGTCCAGCGCTTCGACCAGCGGATCAACGTTGGGAAGCTTCACATAGCCCTTGCCGTCCGCGGAGGGATGGCCGGGATCGTAGACGCTTCGAAAGTCCTTCGGGTCCGGTGTCACGCGCGCCACCCGAACCCCCTGCCCGGCGTCGGTCTTGTAAGGCGTGAAGACCGGGATCTGCCGGCGGTAGGGATCGCCGCCAGCCTGCCGGGACACCGAGTTGGCGTTGGCCATATTCTCGGCGATGACCCGCATGCGGGCCTGCTGGGCCCGCAGGGCGCTGGCCGCGATCGACTGGGTCGCCCCAGTCATGGGCTTATAGTCGGCCATCTAGCGCTCCTAGCCCCGTCCGGGCGCGCGGCTCGCCAGCCGCAGCATGCCAAGCGACTTCTGGTAGAAGCCGATGGCGGCGTCGTAATTCATCCGCGCCTCGGCCATTTTCAGCATCTCTTCCTCAAGCACGACCGAGTTGCCGTCGAGGGTGGTTTCCGAGTCCTTCGACTTCAGGGGCTGGAACCCCGGGGCATGCTGCGACGCCGGCCTCATGTGACCGGGCTGGGTGACCGCCTGGGCCGTCGAGGTCGCCTTCAACTGCGCCTCGAAGCTGTAGGGCTTGATGTCGGTGGGCGTGTAGCCGGGCGTGTCGGAGTTGGCGACGTTCTGAGAGATCAGGCGCTCGCGCGCGTTCAAGTGGCTGAAGCGCCCCTTGAGCATCGCGAACAGCGGAATCTCGTTCAGGTTCATAGCTCAAGATGGTGAACAAACAGGGTTAACCACGTCTTAAGGACCTGAGCCGCACACGAGGACGCAAGGCGCAGTCCGCGCCGATTCCCCGCGTCGAAGGCCGATGGACCTGGCTGATTTCCTCCGCGCCGTCTTCGCCTTGGCGCTGACCCTCGGCCTGGTCGGCCTAGGCGCCGTGGCCCTGCGCCGATTTGGGCCAGACGTGCTCGCGCGCTTGCAGGTCGCCAAGAAGGAACGCCGCCTGGCGGTGGTCGAGACCCTCGTGCTCGACCCGTCGCGCCGGCTGGTGGTCGTCTCCTTCGACGGGGAAGAAAAGCTGCTGCTGCTGGGCGAGGGCCAGATGCTCCCGACCACCGCCGCCAACCCGAAGATCGCCTCCGATGCGTAAGGTTTCCTGCCCAAAATTCCATCTACGCGCCGAAGACTGGCGCCGGGCCGCGGGGTTGTCGGTGCTGGCGACCCTGGCGGCGATGATCTTCCCCGCCGCAGCCGCCGCCCAGGCGATCAACATCGACCTCGGAACAGGGGCCGGGCTGTCCGAGCGGGTGGTTCAACTGGTCGGGCTGATGACGGTGCTGTCCCTGGCGCCGTCCATCGTGATCATGACGACCTCGTTCGTCCGGATCGTCGTGGTGCTGGGCCTGCTGCGCACGGCGCTGGGCTTGCAGCAAAGCCCGCCTAACGCGGTGCTGATCAGCCTGGCGCTGTTCCTCACGGCCATCGTCATGGGCCCCACCCTTCAGCGCTCTTACGACGAGGGCATCAAGCCGCTGATGGACCAGCAGATCGAACTGCCCCAGGCGTTCGACGCAGCCGGCGCGCCTGTGAAGACCTTCATGCTCAGCCAGGTGGACCAGGAGGACCTCGCCCTCTTCATCCGGCTCTCGAAGATCGAGCGGCCGGCGACGGCGCAGGACACCCCGCTGCACGTCGTCACGCCGGCCTTCATGATCTCGGAGCTCAAGCGCGCCTTCGAGATCGGCTTCCTGCTCTTCATCCCCTTCCTGGTCATCGACCTGGTCGTGGCCAGCGTCCTGATGAGCATGGGTATGATGATGCTGCCGCCGGTGGTGGTGTCCCTGCCCTTCAAGCTGATCTTCTTCGTCCTGGTGGACGGGTGGCGGCTGGTGGCCGGAAGCCTGGTCGAGAGCTTCCAGCGCAGCGCCGGGGGCTAGGACGAACTAGCCCTTCGCGGCGGTCCCCGCAGCGGCCTGGGTGGCCGGCGGCGCGGCCGGCTTAGCCGGGCCGACCGCCGCGGGCTTTTCGCGGAAGCGCTGCTTCATCTTGTCGACCCAACCGGCGAAGGCCTCGTTGTCGGCCGCTACGCGCCCGAAGTCGCCGACATTCAGCCGCCCCGACTGGACCCCGGTCAGGGCGACCCGCAGGGCGTCGGGATTACGGGCCTGGTCGTAGAAGCCGGCATAGCGCTGCTGGACCCGCGCCAGGGCGGCGTCGTCACCGGCCAGACTATAGGCGACCCCGGTCCGCAGCAGCTTGCCCTCCTCCTCCGAGGTAAGGGGCCCGGCCTGCTTCCAGCGATCGCCCAGGCTCTTTTCGAACATGCCTCCAGCCGCCGCCCAGCTCTTCTGCTTCCACAGCACCTCGGCCCGCAGGTCGTTGGCCTCGCGCCCCTTGTCGCGCTCCAGAACCTCCATAGCGTGGTCATAACGGCCCAGCCCGGTGAGCGCCCTGGCCTCCACCAGCCGCCGCTCGGCGTTGAGCGGTCCCGGCAGGATGGTCGTGCGGGAACTGTTGATCGCCTGCAGCGCCTGCTCGGGCTTGCGGTCCATCAGGTAGATCACGGCGAGGTCAGTGGCGACCTGGGCGCGCGGAACACCGTCGAGGCGGTTCTCGGCCTGATACTTCAGGAGATCAGCCGCCTGATCCAGCAGGTCGACGTCGACCAGGCGGCGCACCAGCCTGCGCACCATGAGGTCGCCGTCCGCGCCCAGCGGGGTCAGCTCGCGGAAGTCGTAGAACATCGCCAGGGCCTGGATCGGCTCCAGCCCGTCGGCCGCGCCTTCCAGGAAGAGCGCGCGGAAGGCTGCGCCCAGATCGGCCTGCAGCTTCACCGCCTCTGGCAGGTCGGGCAACCGATTGCCGGCGCCGCGCAGGGCTTCCAGCGCTTCCCGATAACGGCCCTGGCTGAGATAGAGCTGGCCCAGCGCCCGAATGGTCTCGAGTTCGGTCGCGTCGCCGCGCCAGCGATAGCGCAGGGCCGCGAAGGCGTCGGCGGCCTGGACAGGAGTGATCTTCCCAGTCTCCAGCCGGATCTTGGTGGCGCGCAGGGTCGCGGGCGCCGAGAGCGAATCCGTTGGTGCGCCAGCCACCGCTGCGTAGATGCGCAGCGCCCGGTCCTTGTAGCCCAGCGCCTCGACGACCTCGGCCTCCACCAGACGGGTGGCCAGCTCCTCCATGGGATCGGTCTTGTCCATCAGGGCGAGCTTGATGCGCGCCTGCGCGCCGTTGACGTCACCGAGCGCCAGGGCCGCCTTGGCGTCGGAGCGTGCGAAACGCGCCTTCCAGGTCGGCGAGAAGCGGTTGAAGGCCTCGGCCCCGGCGCCGAACTGGTTGCGGGCGTCGGACCACTGCGCCAACTGCGCGGCGATGTAGGAACGCCAGAGCGCCGCCGAGGGATCGTCCGACAGGATCGCGACGGAGAAGTCGGCCTGCGCCTCCTTGTAACGGCGCGCCATCACCCTCGCCATGCCGCGAAGGCCCCGGAACTCAGGGTCTTCCATGACCGCCGGGTTGCGGCGGGCCACCTCGTTGAGGACGCCAATCGCCTCGTAGGAGAGTTCAGAGCCGACCAGGAACCGGGCCAGCGCCATGCGCGCGGCGACCGGCGCGTCGCGGCCGCGCGCGCCCTCTTCGTTGGCCGCCGACAGCAGGGCGTTGTAGCGGGAGAGGAAGCCGCCGGACCCGGTCTTGGCCCAGGTCTCGTCGATCAGGCCGGGCAGGCTGGCGGGCTGCGGCGCGCCGAGATTGGCTTCGATACGCTCCACGGCGGCCGAGGCCGGCGAAAGCGACAGCCCGGCCGGCCGGCCGATCTGCACGAGGTCGCCCTCGCGACGGACCCCCAGGTCGCTGATGTAGGACTCGGCGGCCAGGCCCTGCGCCGACGGCAGCAAGGCCATCTGAACGAACTCGCGCCGCGACGGCAGGCCCTTGGCCGGGCCCAGCGCGGTGACCACGGTCAGGGTGTCGCCGACGACGGGGTCGGCCACCTTGACCACGCGAGTCGCGCCCGCGACGGCCGCCTTCAGCCCGGCGGGGCCGCCGGCCTGGTCGCGAACAATACGGATCTGAGAAGCGGCCTCGACCTGCGCGCCGGGACCAAGGGTGACCGTCCAGGTCGCGCCTTGAGCGGACGCGAACACCGGGGTCCCCTGCGGGGAGTCGATACGGATCGCAGTGTAGTCGGCGCCGCGATAGGGCGTGACGCGGGTAAGCTGGCGAAGGCCGCGGGGCGCCTGTGAGACGTCGAGGGTCGCCGGCGCATCGAACACCACCCACACGGCCCCGCCACGACGGAACACCGCGGCCCCGGCCGGATTGGCCCAAGGGAACGTAAGTTGGACCTGGCCCGAGCCGATCTGACTGCCCACGCGCACCACGCCGCCCGCGGGAACCGGACTGGGCCGCGGCGGCTCAGGCTCGACGACCTGGGCCTGGGCGACCTGCGCCGGTTGCTCGGGAGCCACGGCCGCCTTGAAGAGGTTCACGTAGGTCGCGCCGTCGGCGGCGCCGACCTTGGCGTCCGCATCGTCGGCGAGGGTGAGCACGAGCTCGGTCCCCGCCTTTCCTCGCCTTACCTCGGCCGATTTCAGCCAGCGCGGCGGGTCGACCTTGAGCCGGGTGATGTCGGGCGCGCCCGAGCTCAGCCGCAGGACGACGGCCTGTCCCTCACGACGGGCGAAAGCGCGCGCACCGACGACCTCGATGCGCGAGAAGTCCTTGGCCTGCGCGACCCGGACCTGAACCCCGCCCCGCGGCGCCACACTGGCGGGCGGCGCAGCCAAGCCTGCAGGCGCAGCGACGCCGGCGATGGTGATCGCCGCGACGCCGGACCGCAGGGCTTGGCGAAGCTTCATCTAGACTAGCCGGCCTTTGCAGGCGGCGCGGCCTGGGCCGGACGCGCAGCGCCGGGCGGACCGGCGACCGCTTGGGCCGCGGCCGCCACCTTCTTCACCTCGGCGAAGCGGCCGGCCAGCGCCTCGGTCAATTTCTTGGCTTCGGCGGGCGGCATGCTGGCGATGATCGCCGACAGCGAGCGCTCCTTCATCTTGGCGGCGATCGGCAGGCGCACGGCGTCATCGAGCAGCACCATCCGCGGCGCGGCGTCCTTGGGCTTCATGCCTTCGAACACCTTCACCAGGCGGTCGATCTCGGCCTTTTCCTTCTCGTCGGCGTCTACCATCAGCTTGGCGACGTCGGCTTTCATGCCGTTGAGCGCCTGGATCTTGGCGTCGAGCTTGGCCTCAGCGGCGGCCATCAGAGCCAGTTGGACGTCCAGGTCCTCCTCGCGCTTGTCGAGTTGGCCGCGGCGGGCTCCGAGGCTTTGCAGCACCTGCAATTCGGCGGGCGAAAGCCCGGCCTCCTTGGCGAGCTCGGCCGCGGTCGGGGCGCAGACCGCGGACGGCGGCTTGGCGGCGCTGGCCAGGGCCGGGACCTTGGCTGCGGCGTCCTTGGCCTCGCCGGTCGCGGCCTTGGCGGCCGGCGCCCCCGGCTTCGCGCCCTTGACGGTCTCCTCGGCGAAGGCCCGCGCGCCTGAAACGAGCCCCGGCAGGGTCTCGGCTCCGGAGAGGGCATTGATGCCCATCACGCCGACGATGGCGACGCCGACGAGCGGGAGAATGCGGGGCATGTTCTTCATCGGCGGTATCCCAGGCGGGCGGCGGCGGAGCGCGGCGGCGCCGGTTCAGTCGGCTTTTCGGCCGGCGGGTCGAAGAGTTCGTCGTCGAAAGTCGGGCGCGCCTTAGGCGGATTCGGCGTGCGCTTGGCGCCGAGGTCGCGCTCGGGACGACGCTCGCGCGCGCCCGACAGCAGGGACCCAAGGCGTTGGGTCACGCGCTCGACGTCGCTTTCGGAAACGGTTCGCTCGGCGGATGCGGCGGGCGGCGCGGGCGCGCCCTGCAGTTGGCGATCGAGCTTGGCGGTCAGGGCGCGCGCCTTCTCGATGCGGTCGGCCAGGGCGTCATGCGCCTCATCGGTCGCTGCGCGCAGGTCTGCGAGGCCCTGTTCGGCGCGGGCGGCGGCGGCGTCCAGTTCGGCGACCGCGCGGGCGAAACCCTCATGGCTCTCGCGCAGCGCCTTCAGCCGAGCGTTGAGGCGCACGCCGATCACCAAAGCGGCCCCCAACAGGCCGGCGAGCAGAAGGTTCATCCCGATCGCGACGGCGCTCATTTGAACCTCGCAATGGCCTTCTTGGCGTGGGGAGAGAGCGGACCGTCCACGCGCACCGCGATGTGGTGGTTGCGCCGTCCCATCCGGCCACGGGTGAGCGGGATGGAGCCTGCCCGCAGCTCGATCTGGCTGTCGGGCGTGGCGTTGAGCATCAGGGTGTCGCCGACCTTCAGGCCGAGCACCTGTTGGAGGGGCAACTGCTGTTCGTCCAGCACGGCGCGGACGTCGAGCTGGGTGGTCCAGAGCTCGGTCGCCAGGTGGCTTTCCCAGATGTTATCGCGGCCGAACTTCTCGCCCATGAACTGCTGCAGCAGCATCTTCCGGATGGGCTCGAGCGTGGCGTAGGGCAGCAGCAGCTCGATACGGCCGCCGCGGTCCTCCATGTCGATCCGCAGCTTGACCAGGATCGCCGCGTTGGCGGGCCGCGCGATGGCGGCGAAACGCGGATTGGTCTCCAGCCGGTCGAGCGTGAAGGTCACCGGCGTCAGGGGTTCGAAGGCCGCCCGTGCGTCGGCCAGGACGACCTCGACCATGCGCTGGACGAGAACCCGTTCGATGGTGGTGTAGGGCCGGCCCTCGATCCGCATCGCGGCGGTGCCACGGCGTCCGCCCAGCAGCACGTCCACGATGGAATAGATGAGGTTGGAGTCGACCGTCAGCAGGCCGTAGTTCTCCAGTTCCTCGGCCTTGAAGACCGTCAGGATCGCCGGCAGCGGGATCGAGTTCAGGTAATCGCCGAAGCGGATCGAGGAGATGTTGTCGAGGCTGACCTCGACGTTGTCGGAGGTGAAGTTGCGCAGCGAGGTGGTCATCAACCGCACCAGGCGGTCGAAGACGATCTCGAGCATCGGCAGGCGCTCGTAGGACACCAGCGCCGAATTGATGATCGCCCGGATGCCCGAACGTTCGGCGGCCTCCTCGTCGGAGAGATCGAAGCCCAGCAGGCTGTCGATTTCGTCCTGGTTGAGGATGCGCTCGGCGCCCAGCATCCCCTCGACCTTGGCGTCGGTGTCGGTCGGCCAGGTCGACGGGTCGTCGGGGTTTACCCCGCCCTGAAGTCCGCCAACGATCTGAGGTTCTTCTTCGTCCATGCCCCTGCCGCCGATCAGCCTAGTTGATCAGCATCTCCTCGATCAGCACGGCGTTCACCTTCGACGGGGCGATCACCAGGTTGACGCGGCGCTGGATCTCCATGCGCAGCTGATAGGACCCCTGCGAGCCCTGGAGGTCTTCGGGGCGCAGCTCGCGCAGGAAGCTTTGGAACATGTCCTGGAGGCGCGGCATGTTGGGTTCGAGCTGGTCGACAGTCGCCTGATCCGGCACTTCCAGGGTCAGCTTCAGCTTAAGGAAGGTCGCCCGGCCATCGGCCGTCTGCATGTTCACCACGACGCTGGGCATGGTGTAGAACAGGATGCCGTCGGGGCCTTGGCGAACTTCACCAACAGCCTTTTCGCCCTCGCCCTTTTTCTCGGACTTCTTTTCTTTTTTCTCGGCTTTGCCGGCCGCCGCAGCGTCGGACTTGGGCTTGAGCAGGAAGAAGGCGCCCGCCCCGCCGCCGCCGAGCACCAGCACGGCCGCGACGCCTGCGATGATCAGCATTTTCGGCGAGAGCTTCTTCTTCGCGGACGCGCCCTCGCCATCCTCGGCGTCGGAATCGCCTTCCGGGCCTTCCTTCACCTTGTCCTGGGCCACGCGCGCGCGCTCCTTAGAATCTATACCTGAGCCATAGCTTCGCCATGGTTAAGGATGAGTTTTTAACAGGTGTTAACGGGGGCGATTTTCGTGCCCGGCAAATTCCGCCGCCCGGCGGCCGTTAACTTTATTTTCCATTGAAAACGTTGATGTTTTCAATTGGCCCGTTCCTTGCAGCCCACCTAGCGACCAAAACGCCGCAGGTTAAGGCCCGCCATGGACAACGCCCTTTACGTCGGACTTTCGCGCCAGCTCACCCTGCGCCGTGAACTCGACATCGTGGCCAACAACATCGCCAACATGGACACCACCGGGTTCAAGGTTGAAAGCCTGATGGTGGAGACCGAGCCGGCCTCGCCAGCCCAGACTTTCGGCGCTCCTCGGCCGGTGAAATTCGTCCTGGATCGCAGCGTCGGACGCGACTTCGGCCAGGGGACCCTGCGCTCGACCGGCGCCACGTTCGACCTGGGCCTGCAGGGCGACGGCTTCTTCACCATCCAGACGCCCGAGGGTGAGCAGTACACGCGCGATGGCCGCTTCCACATGGATCCCGACGGCCGGCTGGTCACCGAGGACGGCAATGCGGTGATGGCCGAGGGCGGCGAGATCGTGATCGATCCGCAGCTCGGCCCCGTCAACATCGCCAAGGACGGCACCGTTAGCCAGGGACGGGAGCTGCTCGGCAAGATCAGCGTCGTCCGCTTCAACGAGCTCTCGATGCTCGAGAAGGTCGGCGAGAACCGCTACCGCAACACCGCCAACGCCCAGCCCGAGCCGGCCACCAACACCGATGTGCATCAGGGCATGCTGGAAGGGTCCAACGTCAAGCCGATCGCCGAGATCACCCGGATGATCGAAGTCACCCGCGCCTACGAGTCCATGGCCAAGATGATGGACGCCAACTCCGAACTCTCCCGCCGCTCGATCGAGCGGATGGGCAAGCTGAACTAAGGAAGGTCTAGCCGATGCAAGCGCTCCGCACCGCCGCGACGGGCATGGCCGCCCAGCAGCTCAACGTCGACGTCATCTCCAACAACATCGCCAACATGAACACCGTTGGCTTCAAGAAGCAGCGGGCGGAGTTCCAGGACCTGCTCTACCAGACGATCGAGCGCGCCGGCGCGCAGTCGTCCGACCAGGGCAACGTTGTGCCCACCGGGGTGCAGGTCGGGGGCGGCGTGAAGGCCGGCTCGGTCTATCGGATCACCCAGCAGGGCAACCTGACGGCCACCGGCGGCAAGTACGATCTGGCCATCTCCGGGCGCGGCTACTTCCAGGTGATGATGCCCTCGGGCGAGATCGCCTACACCCGCGCCGGCAACTTCTCGACCAACGACCAGGGCCAACTGGTGACCGAGGACGGCTATCTGCTGGAGCCGGCCATCACCATCCCCGACGACGCCACCGACATCTCGATCTCGAAGGACGGCCAGGTGCAGGCGATCCGCGCCGGCCAGACCCAGCAGGACGTCATCGGCAACCTCGAACTGGCCACCTTCGTGAATGAGGCTGGTCTCGACGCCATCGGCGACAACCTGCTCAAGGAAAGCGCCGCCTCGGGCGCGCCTACCGTCGAAGTGCCCGGCGTGAACGGCACCGGCACCCTCACCCAGGGCTACACCGAAGCCTCGAACGTCGACGCGGTCAGCGAAATCACCGCCCTGATCGTTGCTCAGCGTTCCTACGAGATGAACTCGAAGGTCATCACCTCGGCCGACGAAATGCTGCGCACCGCCAGCAACCTGAGGACCTGATCATGAAGCGCCTCCTGATCCTCGCTGCGGCGGCCCTGATCGCCACACCGGCCGCGGCCGGCCAGCCGGTCACGCTGAAGCTCAACCCCACCAACGCCAATGGCGTGATCACCCTGGCCGACCTGTTCGACGGGGCCGGAGCCGCCGGAAAGGTCGCCGTGGCGGCCCGGCCCGGCGCCACCGCGGTCCTGGACGCCGTCGCCGTGCAGGCTGCCGCCCGGCGCGCCGGCCTCGACTGGTCCAATGCGCAGGGCTATCGCCGGATCATCGTGCGCGCGGCCTCCGAAGGCCCCGCCGCGGCCGCCCGCGGCAATGTCGAGGTCCTCACCTATGCCCGCAGCCTGGCGGCCGGCGAGGTCGTCCAGGCCCAGGACCTGATCTGGTCCAAGGCCGCGGTGGCTCCTGCGGACGCCCCCGGCGACGCCGAGGCGATCATCGGGCTCGCCGCCCGCAGGCCGCTGCGCGCAGGCGCCGCCGTCATGGCCCGCGACGTGTCCGCGCCCCAGGTGATCAAGTCCGGTGAACTGGTCACGGTGTCTTACGAAGACGGCGGCATCTCGCTGGTCCTGCAGGGCAAGGCGATGGCGGCCGCCAGCCTCGGCGAGAGCTTCGCCGTCCAGAACGTCGCCTCGAAGAAAGTCATCCAGGCCGTCGCCAGCGGCCCTGGCCAAGCCATGGTCGGCCCCGCCGCCGACCAGCTCAAGGCCGTCGCCCGCACTCAATACGCTCTTCGCTAGGGAAAACCGCCCATGCGCCTTCCTCTGATCGCCCTCGTCGCCCTGGCCCCGCTCGCGGCCTGCTCCACCGCCATCGAAGCCGTGCAGGGCCCCCAGCTGGCCCCGGTCGGCTATCCCAGCCAACTGGTCGGACGCGACCCGCCCGGCTTCGTCTCGGCCCGCGACCCGGCTCCGCAGCCGGCCTCGGCCAACTCGCTGTGGCGCACCGGCGCACGGGCCTTCTTCATCGACCAGCGGGCAAATCGTGTCGGCGACATCCTGACGGTCCAGATCGACATCGACGACTCGGCCCAGACGCGGAACGCCTCCAGCAGCAGCCGCACCGCCGGCATGAGCGCCGGGGTCGACAACTTCTTCGGGCTTGAATCCAGCCTCGGCAGGATTTTCCCAGGCGGTTACGACCCGTCGAACATGATCAACACCAACTCGACCTCCAGCAATCAGGGGAACGGGGCGGTGGTCCGGTCTGAGAAAATCTCGCTGACCATCGCCGCGGTGGTCACCAACGTCCTGCCGAACGGCAACATGGTCATCCAGGGCACTCAGGAAGTCCGCACCAACGCCGAGCTGCGCCAACTCACCGTGGCGGGCATCGTGCGGCCCGAAGACATCTCCTCGGCCAACACCATCAAGCACACCCAGATCGCCGAAGCTCGCATCAGCTACGGCGGCCGCGGCGACATCAGCCGGGTGCAGAAGGTTCCGGCAGGTCAGTCGCTGGTGGAACGGTTCCAACCCTTCTGACGGATCATCCAGGCCCGGCCGACGTTCCCTAACCGAAGGGAGTACCGTCATGCGCATTCGCGCAACGCTTGGACTATGTGTTTCGTGCCTGTTGGCCGCCTGCGCCCACCAAGGCGACGGCGGCGGAATCGCCGGAATGGCGTGGTCCCTGCACCATTCCGAGGGCGAAGGCGCCAAGCTCGCCTATGGCCAGCCGGCCAGCGACAATGTGGTGCTGATGATGAGTTGTCAGCCGCGGTCGGGCCGCGTGCTCGTCTCGCTGGCCGCGCCTGATGACGGGGCGCCGGCCGCCATCGAACTGAAGTCGCGCCGCCAGACGAGCCGCTTCGAAGGCGCAGCCGCCCCGGGCCTAGGCGAAGGCGCGATCATCGAGGCCGAGGCTTCCGCGACCGATCCGACGCTGCAGAGCTTCGCCCGGACGGGCGACCTCGCGGTCGTCGAGCAAGGACACGCCGCCAGCTTGCCGGCTGGGCGCGCGGAGCGTGCGGCGGTCGCCGACTTCTTCGGTCAGTGCAGCGCCGCCTAGAGCCTGCCACGCGCCGGTGATAGCTTGAGCGGATGAAGTTCGCCGTCGCTGTTTCCGCGCTCCTCTTGTTCGCCACCGCCGCCAACGCCCAGCAAACCCGGGTATGGGCCGTGGAGACCCCCAAGGACGCCGAGGCCTGGCTGCGCTACGCGACGCCGGACACCGACGACCAGCCCCTGGCGTTCTCCTGCGAGCGCAAGTCCGGCCAGGTGCGGGTGACCGCGGTCATCGATCGCGGAATGGGCGTACGCAAGGATGGCGATATCTGGCTCGACAAGGCCGGAGTGCGCGCACCCTGGCCCCTCAGCGTCAATCTCGGCTCGGAAGGCGGCTCGGTGACCCTGCGCGGCGCAGCTCAGCCCGAAGAGATGAGCGGCGGCAGTATCGTGTTCACGGAATTCTCGACCCGCGCCTCCTTTGCGGAGGCCTTCCGGAAGAGCGGCCTGGTGCGCCTGACCGCCGCCGGCGAGACCCTCGACCCGGCGCCGGCGCCGAAGTCGATGGTCCGCAAGTTCCTGGGCGTCTGCAAATAGGCGCCGGAGCGAAATCCAGCGGATTTCGCTCCGCCTCTTTGAGTTAGGCGCGCCGACCCGCCGTCGAGACGTTGTCCACGCCAAGGGCGGCCAGGGCGCCAGCCACGATGCCGTCGGCGTCGAGGCCCGCCTGAGCGTACATAACCTCTGGCTTGTCCTGGTCCTGGAAGATGTCCGGCAGGGTGAGGGTCCGCACCTTCAGGCCGCGGTCGAGCGCGCCGTGGGCCGCAAGTTCCTGCAGCACGAAGGCGCCGAACCCGCCCATGGCGCCCTCTTCGACGGTGATCAGGGCCTCGTGCTCGCGCGCCAGGCGGAGCAGAAGATCGATGTCCAAGGGCTTGGCGAAGCGTGCATCAGCGACGGTCGTCGACAGGCCGCGGGCCGCCAGCATGTCGGCGGCCTTGAGGCTGTGCGAAAGACGCGTGCCAAAGGAAAGGATCGCCACGGCGGAGCCCTCGCGGACGATGCGGCCCTTGCCGATCTCCAGGGGTTGGGCCGGGTCAGGGATGGCGACGCCAAGGCCCTCGCCACGCGGATAGCGGAAAGCCGACGGACGATCGTCGATCGCTGCGGCGGTGGCGACCATCCGGGCCAGCTCCGCCTCGTCCGAGGCGGCCATCAGCACCATGCCCGGCAGGGCGCCCATGAAACCGATGTCGAAGGAGCCGGCGTGGGTGGCGCCGTCGGCGCCGACCAGTCCAGCCCGGTCCATGGCGAAGCGCACCGGCAGACCCTGAATCGCCACGTCGTGGACGACCTGATCGTAGCCGCGCTGCAGGAAGGTCGAATAGAGGGCGCAGAACGGCTTCATGCCATCAGCGGCCAGGCCCGCCGCAAAGGTCACGGCATGCTGCTCGGCGATCCCGACGTCGTACATGCGGTCGGGGAAGCGCTTGGCGAACAGGTCAAGGCCGGTGCCCGAGTCCATCGCCGCGGTGATCGCGACGATCTTGTCGTCCTTCTCCGCCTGACGGATCAACTCCTGCGCGAAGACCTTGGTATAGTGCGGAGCGGACGGCTGACTCTTGGCTTGCTGCCCGGTGATGACGTCGAACTTCTGGACCGCGTGCAGCTTGTCGGCGGCGCTTTCGGCGGGGGCGTAGCCCTTGCCCTTCTGCGTCACCACGTGGACCAGGACCGGCCTGTCCTTGATCTCGCGGACGTTCTTCAGCACCGGCACCAGTGCGTCCATGTCGTGGCCGTCGATCGGCCCGACATAGTAGAAGCCGAGTTCCTCAAAGAGCGTGCCGCCGGTGACCATGCCGCGCGCGTACTCTTCGGCCTTGCGGGCCGCTTCCTGCAGCGGCTTGGGAAACACCTTGGCGACCGACTTGCCGAGGTTCCGCAGCGACTGGTAGCCGCCGCCGGAGACCAGGCGCGCCATGTAGGCGCTCATCCCACCGACCGGCGGGGCGATGGACATGTCGTTGTCGTTGAGGATGACCGTCAACTGGCCGGTGGTTTCGCAGGCGTTGTTCATCGCCTCGTAGGCCATGCCCGCGCTCATGGAGCCGTCGCCGATGACGGCGACCACCCGGTTGTCCTTGCCCACCCGATCACGCGCCGCGGCGAAGCCGAGCGCCGCGGAGATCGAGGTGGCCGCGTGAGCGGCGCCGAAGGGGTCGTATTCGCTCTCGCTGCGCTTGGTGAAACCGGACAGGCCGCCGCCCTGGCGCAGGGTGCGGATGCGGTCGCGGCGGCCGGTCAGGATCTTGTGCGGATAGGTCTGGTGGCCGACGTCCCAGATCAGGATGTCTTCGGGCGTCTCATAGACGTGATGAAGCGCCACCGTAAGTTCCACAACGCCCAGGCCGGCGCCGAAGTGGCCTCCGGTCTGGGAGACGACGTCGATCATTTCCTCGCGAAGTTCATCAGCGAGTTGTCGCAGCTCAGCTTGGCTGAAACCACGCATGTCGCGGGGATACGAAACCTTGTCGAGCAGGGGCGTGACTGGCGGCATTATCGTTCGCGTTCTTGCTTTTAGTTTCGGCGATCTAGCACGAAATCGACACTGGCCCTTAGGAAATCGGCTCGTGCGCCGAAAGGATCCAGATGGGCCTTGGTCTGCTCGGAAAGAAGGGCAAGGCGTTCACGCGCCGCATCCGCCCCGAGCAGGGTGACGTAGTTTGCTTTTCCTTTGTCGGCGTCCTTGCCCGCCTGCTTGCCCATCTCGGCGGCGTCGCCTTCGGCGTCCAGCAAGTCATCGACGATCTGGTAGGCCAGGCCGATGTCCTGAGCGAACGCCATCAGGGCGTGGCGCTCGGCCTCGCCCGCATGGGCCATGATCAGGGGCAATTCGAACGAGACGGCGATCAGCGCCCCGGTCTTGAGCCGCTGCATGCGCGCTACGGCGCCCAAGTCGTCCCGGATCCCCATCATGTCGATCATCTGGCCGCCGCACATGCCCTTGGCGCCGGACGCCACGGCTAGGCGCAGCACCATCTCGGCCCGGACCCCGCCGTCGGCGTGGGTGTCCGGGTGGGCGAGGATCTCGAAGGCCACGGTCTGCAGAGCGTCGCCGGCCAGGACGGCGGTCACCTCGTCATAGGCCTTGTGCACAGTCGGACGCCCGCGCCGCACGTCGTCGTCATCCATGCACGGCAGGTCGTCGTGGATCAGGCTGTAGGCGTGGATGCATTCCAGCGCGCAAGCCGCTCGCAGCACGGGTCGATCGTCGAGATCGAACATGCGGCCGGTCTCGATGGCGAAATAGGTCCGCAGCCGCTTGCCCGGCCCGAGGGCCGCGTACCGCATCGCTTCGGTCAGACGGTTTTCGGGCCCGTCGGCGCGGGGCAGGAGTTCGTCGAGGGCGACCGTCACCAGATCGGCCGCCTGCGCCACCCGTTGCGCGAGGGCCATCAGTTGAACTCGGCCGGTTCGACGCCAACCTGGCCGCCAGGGCCGACGACGATCTTTTCCACGCGCAGGCGCGCGGCTTCGAGCCGCTTTTCGCAGTGCGCCTTGAGCAGCGCGCCGCGCTCATAGAGTTCGATGGACTGCTCCAGCGGAGCTTGGCCGGACTCGAGCTGACCGACGATGCGTTCCAGCTCGGCCAGGGCCTGCTCGAAGGAGAGCGCGTCGATGTCGGCGGCTTCGGCCATGGGAAAATCCTTGATAAGCGAACAGGTTAGTTAGGGGCGCCAGCGGCCGCAACGGCCGATCGTCAGGACCGCTCGTACCTGCGGGCCGACCAGTACTTCCAGCCCTGATTGCCCGTCAGCCGCCAGCCGCGCCGTTTCAAGGCGCGACCTACCATAAAATTGAAGAAGCCGTGCGCCAGAACAACCACGTCGCGGCCATCGGCAGCCAGGTCGACAATCATCTGCGCGGCCTCGTCGGCGCGGGCTTCGGCCTGCCGGCGGGTCTCCTGCCCCTCGTGATGATTGAAGAACCACCACCAGACGCGGGCGATGAAGCCCCAGAGCTTGGGCGACATCTTCACGAAGGCGGGCCAGTTGGGCGGCGGCAGCGGCGCTTCCACAAACAGCGGCGTACGGGCGAACTCCCGGCCGGCCGCGAGCGCCAGGGCGCTTTCGATGGAGCGATTGCGGACCGAGGAGATGATGACGCCCGCGCGCGCGGTCTGGTCGATCAGGGCCGGCGGCGGCGTCTGGCCCGGGCGGATGCCGAGCTGTTCGTAGCGCGTCCAGTAGTCGCGATAGCCGTGCGCCGTCAGCATCACCTTGCGGTGAATGTCGGGTTCGCCGTGACGCGCCAGCACGATCGCCCCAGGGCGCGTGGCGGTCGATTGCGGAAGGTCGGCGGTCAAAGCGTCGGCCATGTCATTCAAAGGTCCGGATTCGCGCAACCCGGGCCTCGCCCCTACCCCTCTGAGAGAGCCCGAACATGCGCGAGCGCCGAACGGCCTAGAGCCTCAAGGTCGTACCCCCCCTCAAGCGATGAGACAACCCGGCCACGCGAATGCAGTCGCGCTACGCTCATGATCGCGGCCGTAGCCCAACCAAAATCCTCCGCCTCGAGGTTCTGGCTGGAATCGCCGATGGGGTCGCGGGCGTGGGCGTCGAAGCCTGCCGAGACCAGGATCAGGTCGGGGCCGAAAACATCGACGTGGTCCATCAGGCTCTCGAACTGCTTGCGCCACAGTTCGCGCGGCGCGCCAGGCGGCACCACGGCGTTGCGGATGTTTGAAGGAGCCGCTTCGGAGGGGTGGCCGCTGCCGGGCCACATCGGCCACTGCTGCACCGAGGCGAAGAAGATGCCTTCCTGCCCGCCGAGCGCCGCCTGAGTGCCGTTGCCGTGGTGGACGTCGAAGTCCACGACTGCGACGCGCTCGATCCCGGCCAGTTGGGCCGCGCGCGCCGCGATCGCCACGTTGGAAAAGATGCAGAATCCCATGGGCAAGGCGGGTTCGGCGTGGTGACCCGGCGGCCGAACGGCGCAGAAGGCCCGGCTTTGCTCGCCCGACGCCACATCGCGGACCGCCTGCGCCACCGCACCCGCCGCGCGGAAAGCCGCCGTCAGGCTGCCCGGCGACATATAGGTGTCGTCATCCAGCCGCAGCAGGCCTTCGGTCGGCGCAGCGTCAATGATCGAGCGGACGTAGGCGCTGCGATGGGCAAGCTGCAGATCGGCCGGATCGATCAGCGGCGCGACGCGCCGGTCGAGCCAGAGGTCGCTATCCTCCAGCGCGCCCAGGACCGAGCTCAGCCGTTCCGGCCGCTCGGGGTGCCAGTCGCCAGGCCGATGGCCCAACATGTCAGGATGAGTGTAGAGGGCGACGTCCATCAGAATCAGAGCCTAACTCGCCGAACACCGAATGCAGCAACCCGTAATACGCAGAGCCGATCCCTCCGACGCCGACGTTCTGGCTGAACTTGGCGCGCGCACATTCAGCGACACCTTTGCTCATCTCTATCCTCCGCAGGACTTGGCGGCCTTTCTCGCCGAGGCCTGCAGCCTGGAGCGGACCCGGGCCGACCTCGCCAATCCCGACAAGGCGCTTTGGCTGGTGGAGACCGACGGCCAGGCCGTTGGCTACGCCCTCGCCGGTCCCTGCGATCTTCCGCATCCGGACGTCACGCCGGCCAGCGGCGAACTGAAGCGCTTCTATCTGCTGAAGGACTGGCAGGGCGGCGGCGTGGGGCGGCGGCTGTTCGCCGAGATCATGGCCTGGCTCGAACGGGACGGACCGCGCGACATCTGGATCGGCGTCTGGTCGGAGAACTTCGGGGCCCAGCGCTTCTATGGCCGCGAGGGCTTTTCCAAGGTCGGCGAGTACGGCTTCCGAGTCGGCGACACAGTCGACCACGAGTTCATTTTGCGACGTGTTGCGGGAAGTCATTCCACCAACGCGTGAATTTTGAGCGAGGCCTTGCCAGCTTCGCTGAATCTCTCGGCGCATTTGGAGAAATATTGCTGCGATTTAACGACCTACGCTTTGACGCTGCGTCGCTCATTTGCCAGTTTCCGCCGCAATCATCGCAGTAGCTGGACTGGCGACGGGTGGGATGTTGAAGATTGGTTATGTGCGTCTTCGGGACGCACGCTCTGCGGAAGACACCGCAGCGCTGAAATCGTTGGGTTGTCACGTTGTCCGCGCCGAGGAACCGTCGGGGCCGACGTCCGATGGCTCGTCCGTGCTGTTCTCGATCCTCGACTTCATTTCCGAGGGCGATCAACTCGTCGTCACACGCCTAAGCCACCTGGCCACCACGGCCCGCGACCTGCTGGATATGATCCACCGCCTGGATGCGCGGGGGGCGAGCCTGCTGGTTTCGGAATCCGACATCACCAGCGTCGGCGAAAGCGGCAAGGCCTTGCGTGCGGCGCTGGAGGCCGTGGCCTGCATGGAGCCGTCCTGGGCCAGCCGTCGTCGCAAGACCGCCCCGGCCGAAGACATCCGCGCGCTGCAGGCCGCGGGCGTCGGGCCGGTGGAGATCGCGCGCCGCCTCGGCGTCTCGCGCATGACCGTCTGGCGCAAGCTCAAAGAGGCGGCCGTCTAGGGCCCATCGATCATTGCAGGCCTCGGGGCTTGCAATTGTGATGTTATAAAATTACACCCCTCAGACCGCGATGGCGCGGACGGCTTCCACGGCCCGGAGGGATAGTGAAACCTGCCCCAAGCTCCCTCCTGGACGCATCGGCCGTCGGCCTGTCGGGTCTCTGCCTGGCGCACTGCCTGGCCCTCCCCCTCGTCGCCGCCTTCTCCCCCCTCCTGGCGACCTGGGCGGAGGCCGAGTGGGTGCACGCGGCCGTCATCGGCATGGCCGCCCCGGTCTCGATCTTCGCCCTATGGCGCCGAAGCAAGGGGGCCGCCATCGTCGGCCTTTCGGCCTTGGGACTCGCGATCCTGACGCTAGGCGCCTTTCATTGGCCCTCGGCCGAGCTCGAGACGCCGATCACAGTGGCCGGAAGCTTGGTTCTGGCGGGCGCCCACATCCTGAACTGGCGCCGGCGCCACGCCCACTGAGGGGCGGAAAGCTCTCAGCACACCGAACGCCGTGCTGGACAACAGCGGTCGCGGAGCCCATCTTTCGACTTCAAACGTCTGTTCGTCTCCCGTGGGAAGTCCCGCCATGTTCATGCGCTTTTTCACCGAGCTGCGCGAAGCCAAGGTGCCGGTGACTCTGAAAGAGTACCTCATGCTCATGGAGGCGCTCGACAAGGTGGTGATCGAGCGCTCGGTGGAAGACTTCTACTACCTGTCGCGTTCGGCGCTGGTGAAGGACGAGAAGAATCTCGACAAGTTCGACCAGGTCTTCGGCCATGTCTTCAAGGGCCTGGAGAAGGTCGATGGCGTCGGGACCGCCGACATCCCTTCGGAGTGGCTGAAGAAAATCTCCGAGAAATTCCTCACCGAAGAAGAGAAGGCGCAGATCGAGGCCATGGGCGGCTTCGACAAGCTCATGGAAGCGCTGGCCGAGCGCATGAAGGAGCAGAAGGAGCGCCACGAGGGCGGCGACAAGATGATCGGCACCGGCGGCACCTCGCCGTTCGGCGCCAACGGCTACCACCCTGAAGGCATCCGCATCGGCCAGGACAAGGGCCGGCACGGCAAGGCCATCAAGGTCTGGGACAAGCGCGAGTACAAGAACCTCGACGACAGCGTCGAACTCGGCACCCGCAACATCAAGGTCGCCCTGCGCCGCCTGCGCAAATGGGTGCGCGACGGCGCCGCCGACGAACTGGACATGCCCGGCACCATCCGTGGGACCGCTGAGAAGGGCTATCTGGACATCCAGCTCCGTCCCGAGCGCCGCAACAAGATCAGCGTGCTGATCTTCTTCGATATCGGCGGCTCGATGGACAGCCATATCAAGGTCTGTGAGGAGCTGTTCTCGGCCGCACGGTCCGAGTTCAAGAACATGGAGTTCTACTACTTCCACAACTGCCTCTATGAGAGCGTGTGGAAGGACAACCGCCGGCGCCATGCCGAGAAGCTGAACACCTGGGACATCCTCCACAAGTTCTCCAGCGATTACAAAGTGATCTTCGTTGGCGACGCCACCATGAGCCCGTACGAAATCACCTATCCGGGCGGCTCGGTGGAGCATTGGAACGAGGAAGCCGGGGCCATATGGATGGACCGCGTGGCGCAGATCTACGAGCACGTGGTCTGGCTGAACCCGACCGCCGAGCGTCACTGGGACTACACACCGTCCATCGAGGTGATGAAGCAGCTCGTGAACGACCGCATGTTCCCGCTGACCCTGGAAGGTCTTGAGAAGGCGATGCGCGAACTCGCGCGCTAAGCGCGCATCGCGGATTTTGTCACGCCTGCTAAGCTGATGTGACATTTGAGAGATTCGCCTGTGGACGCAGCCGAGGCCAACACCCCCGAAGAAAGCAACGAGGCCGCGACCAAGGCCGCGGTGTTCGCTGCGGCCGAGCGCCTGTTCGCGCTGCACGGCTTCCAGAATGTCTCGGTCCGCGACATCACCGCCGACGCCGGCGTGAACCTAGCCTCCGTGAACTATCACTTCGGTTCCAAGGACGCCCTGCTCTTCGAGATCTTCCGGCGGCGTACGGCCGAGCTGAACCGCGAGCGCGCGCGGATGCTGCACGAGGCCAACGACCGTCACCAAGGCAAGCCGCCGGTGCGCGAGATCCTGGAGGCTCTGTTCGCTCCGCCGCTGCGCTGGGGCGCAGCCAACAGCGACCGCCGCATCTCCGTCCAGTTCATCATCCGCTCGCGCAGCGAAGGCACCGAAGAGATGCGCGAGGCGCTGGCCAAGGACGTCAGCCACCTGGCGCGGTTCGCCGACGCCCTGATCAAGGCCCGCCCGGATCTGCCGCCGGAAACCGTCTACTGGCGGCTGCACTTCTGCCTGGGCATGACCCACAACAACCGCTTCGCAGAGTTCGACCGCCTGCATGTGCTCTCCGACGGCCTCACCCGCGAGGGCGACACCGACGGCCTGCTCAAGCGCATGCTGGATTTCGCCGAAGCCGGCTTCCTGGCCTAGCCGAACAGCGTCAGCCGGCCGTTGGCGACGCCCACGCCCCGCCCCTCGGCCCATTGCGGTGTCGGCGCCGCGGCCAAGCGATCGAGCGCCTCCGCGCTCGGCCATCCGCCTGAGAGGTAGAAGCGCCCGACCGTGTTCGGCTCCAGCAGCAAGGCGCCGACCGCGGCCTCCACATCGCTCCATGCTCTCGCCAGCGTCTCGCCAGCTCCAGTCCTGACGACCACGTAGTCGGCACGAGGGATGAGACTCTCCGGCTCGGTCCGGAGGGCGACGCTCGCGACCCCCTCGCCCTCGGGAAGGAGAGCCAGCCCTGCGATGGCCGCCGACCGTCCGTCGCGCTCCAGCCTTTCGGCCAGCCGGGGATGTTCCCGCTCGTAGAGATTTGCGGCCTGCAACGCCGCCAAGGCCCGGAATGCCGGGCCAGTCGCCTCGTAGGCCTGCCAGGCGCCATCGGCGAAGACGACCGGCGTGTGAGAAACCGGCGGACCGTGGCGCTCCAGAACCATCCGGGCATAGACGGCCATCGCGCTCAGCGCCTCTGGTTCCTCAGACCCGGCGACGAGCAACAGATCGCGCGTTACGGGGATGGCCACCGGCGAGCCCTTGAGCTCGAGCGCCGCGAAGGTTTCCGGGACCAGCAGCCGACTGACATCATTATAGTCGTCGCCGGCCGAGACGAAGAAACCGCCCTCATCGCGCTCGAAAGCCAAGGGCTCACGCCGCCGCAAGTTCGCCATCGCCACTTCGAGCACCTCGGCGAAGGAGCGCTCCCAGGTGGAAAGGTGATCGAGCGTTACGATGGTCAGGCTATGCGGTCGATCGACACCGAGCAGGATGGCCAGCTCGTCTTGCAACGGGCGTGAGGCCGATGGATTGGGCGTCCCGTAGCAGGCGTTCAGCCTGTCGGCCGCACGCACCAGCGGAACGACCAAGTCCTTGCAGGCCTCCCAGCCTGGATCGGCTCCGGCCTCGAGCACGAAGGTCACTGCATGATCCAGCGCTGCCTGGCGCGAGGCGCCGCGGGCGTTGGACCAGTGTCCGAACAACGGCTCCAGTTCCACCGGATCGGGCGTTCCGAGATCGAGCCGAAAGCCGCCCTCATCATGATCGAGCCGCCCGTCCCAGCCCTGCGCCCGAACGCCATCGATGACCTGCCTTGCGAAACGCTTTCGTCCGCTTTCGAAAAGTCCGAACATCCCCATCGTACCCTCCCAAGCATTGATGGGTACAAATCAAGAACGGCGGATAACTGTCAAGCTTGCCTCCGCACCCGAGGCGCTTTCCGGATCGCAAAAGACCTGCTTCCTTCGGTCCCGGCGCCGTCAGCAAAGCTTGCGTTCACGATCCTGTAGGAACATCAAGCATCGGCGCTCAATCGGTCGCGCCCCAAACGGAACCCTGCCTTGCGTACGTCCATCGTCCATCCCGGAGCCGATAACCTCCGCTACGAAATCCGCCAGATCGTGGAGGTCGCCCGAGCTATCGAGGCCGCAGGCCAGCCGATCCGGTGGGAAAACATCGGGGACCCCGTCGCCAAAGGCGAGCACGCGCCGGACTGGATCAAGGAGATCGTCGGCCAGGCCGCCCAGGAGGACCTGAGCTTCGCCTATTCGCCGACCAAGGGTCTGGACGAGACGCGAGCCTACATCGCCCATGAACGCAATCTCGAGGGCGGCATCCAGATCACCGCCGAGGACATCCTGTTCTTCAATGGCCTCGGCGACGCCATCTCGACGATCTACGGCGCCCTGCACCCGACCGCGCGGGTGATCGGCCCGAACCCGGCCTATCCGACCCACTCGTCAGCAGAGGCCGCCCACGCCGGCGCGCCGCACATCACCTATCGCCTCGATCCGGAAAACGGCTGGCGGCCCGACCTTGCCGACCTGGAATCCAAGGTGGCGGCCAATCCGCAGATCGCCGCGATCCTGATCATCAATCCCGATAATCCGACCGGGTTCGTCTATCCGCAGGAAACCCTGGCCGCGATCGTCGACATCGCCCGCCGCTACAACCTCTTCCTGATCTCCGACGAGATCTATTCGAACCTCGCCTATGACGGCTCGGGCATGCGCAAGCTGGCCTCCGTGATCGGAGATGTGCCGGCGATCGCCATGCGCGGGATCTCCAAGGAGTTCCCCTGGCCCGGCGCGCGCTGCGGCTGGATCGAGATCTACAACCGCGACAAGGACGCCGACTTCGATCGCTTCGCGCGCTCGCTGCTCGAGACGAAGATGCTGGAGGTTTGCGCCACCACCCTGCCGCAGCGCGTCCTGCCGCGGGTCATGGGCGACGCCCGCTACTACCCCTACCTCTCGCAGCGCGTGAACGCCTACGACCGCCGCGCCCGGCGCGCCGTGGAGGTGCTGTCGGCGATTCCGGAACTCACCATCCACGCCGCCCGCGGCGCCTTCTACATGACCGCGGTCTTCCGCCATGGGGCGCTGAACCTCGATCAGTCACTGCCGGCCGAGCCGAACGTGGCGTCGATCATCGCCCCGCACCTGGGCGCGGCCTTCGACCAGCGGTTCGTCCTGCACCTGCTGGCGGCCACCGGCATCTGCGTCGTGCCGCTGTCCACGGGCTTCAACTCCGACCTGCAGGGCTTCCGCTTCACTCTGCTGGAATCCGACGAGGCGAAGTTCGAGACCCTGCTGACCGACCTGGCGACCGCGCTCGTCGCTTACCTGGCCAGCGCCAAGGCGACCGCCGCAGCGCCCGGCAGCGCCGCCGCCTAGCCGCCGACCACAGCCGGCCTGGGCGCCCGCGCCCGGGCCGACGTTCGGCCACTACTCCGGCCCCGTCGACCAAAGCCGCAAAGACGCGCGCACGAACTCGCGCACGCGCTGCGCACATCTACGTCAAAGTATGAATGAAGATGCCGATCCCCCGAAAATAACAGGGGAAAGGAAAATGGCGCGCCACGCTGGATAAACCTGACGAATATGAGTCGCCGTTCGCACTACTATAGGACCGCCCCCAGATGCCGGATACCGCCCCACGCCGCACCGGGGAGCCACTCGTCATACTACGTCTGACTGGCCGCGAAATCAGGCAGTCGCGAGGTGCGACTTTCTAGGGTTCAAGGAAAACCGCACTGGCGATGCAAATCGTCGCGCAATTGCGCATGGTTTGGAGGGGCTTGGGGGAACAACTCACTACGCTCCCAGCGAATATCACGACTTTTCGTATCCGGGCGAAACGCGAACGAAGGCTGCACCGAGGTCAATCTGCCGACCATCGAAATAGCCCGCCAAAAGCCCGCCGACGTCACCCTTAGCTTTAGCCAGACGAAGATCATTCAGCGTTAGGAAAATGTTCCATTCGTCGTGGCTGCCGAGGCTAAAGGCGGTGCCGGCTCGGAGACCGTAATAGCGAAAGAACGACCTTCGGCGGTCGTCCCAATCCTGTCGTGCCTGGGCCGCCCGTTCTTTGTCTTCGTCAGTGCCGACTTCCGACCAGTCGGGCTGCCAAACGAGGTCTGGTACGGAATATGCGTCTCTAAACTCGGCGCTTGTCGCGAACTGCCGAGCGAAGAACTCCTCAAGCCCTGCCGTGACGGATCGTGCTCCGCCCTGGGTCAGGAAGTCTCTCACATCACTCGGTCCAAGGAAATAGTAACCGTCGAAACTGCCTCCGAGGTTTTGCTTATCATCGTCTTCGACAAGAACGCGGGTCCACATTCGCATATAGTCGCCGCCACTGATCTTCGGCAGCGCCTTAAGTTCGTCGTCGCTAATGCCGAGATCACGCGCGTGTCGGCGTATCAGCCCAGTGCCCTCTTTGGATTCCATCTGATACTCGGCCGGGTTCAAAAACCAAAACCGATAGCCGAACTCGTTCATCAAGCGCCGCTTTGTATGATTGGCGATCTCGACATTTGTCGAGGAGAAGCCACCGCCGCGCGGGCTAATAGGGCAACTCAAGTAGACAATGATTCGGTCCTCGACACGCGCCCTTGCGATGTCCTCCTTCAGGAGATCCACCTGCTTGTCGAAGATAGCGACCCACTCCTGCTGCCATGTGAATTTCATCGGAAATCCGGCGACCGGGAAGTCAGGCGTACCGGCGACTGCCGTAAGTTTCGAGAGTGATAATTTCGACCTGAGCAGATGTTCTTCAGCGCGCATGTTTTCGTTCCCCGCTTAAGTGCTCAGTCCGAACCCCAGCCGTCATGGCCTAGCAAATTGTTATTCCGGACCTTGATCGAGTCCGGCACGAACGAATTATAGTATGACACGAAGTCGATACCATCGCGATCCACATCCTGCTCATCGCGGATCCGCAGGACAGTGAACCAGTGATTGAGTAAGCCGCCGAAATGCGCCACGCACCAGGTAAGTTCAACCACCATACCGTCCACATAAGCGTCGATGTAGGCAGCGTCTGGTCCAACGGGGCCGAACTGCGAAGCCAGCGGAGCCGCTTGAATTTCCTCCACCGCACGGAGCCGGCAAACGTCGCGAAGTCGCGTCATATCCGTATCAGTTATCGAGTGAGAATTCGCATGCATCTTCTCCGCAAAGCGAAGGCTGGTAAGCTGGAACTCACTATAGAGCGGTTCCCCTTCAAAAAGCTGCCCTTCGAAGTCGGACTTGCAATTCGCGTCCACTAGGTTGAGCAACATTGCCTCGGCCTTCTTTGCCGCCATTTCGCCGAAATCTTGTGAAAGTGCGGCTGAAATCCGGGTCATGCCAATGACAGAGTGATGAGTTATTGAATAGCGACTGCGGTTGAGCAAGCTCACTAGATTTATTAGCAGTTCTTTGGTGATCGGGTCTATAAACCCGGCTCCTCTAAACAGCACGTTCGTTGCGGGCGCACCGGGTCGGGGCCAGCTAATGTAGTCGCCAGCGTCAAATATAAAAGAATTGGCGTAATCGACTTCAGTCAAGGCGAGTTGGGGATGTCGAGCCATCGTTCGTATGAGGTTGTTAGGAATACCCCAAGTAACGACAGTTTTCTCGTACTCGACCCGAACGTTCGAGTTGACTTCGCTGGGGTGAAGCGGATGAATGCGCGGCCCGTTAGCTGGGATAATGAGATCAACCATCCGAATTCCTCAGCTTTCCAATGTTGATTGATTTCCGTTCGCATCGACGCGGAAAACTGGCACGTCGATCAGGTCTGTAAGCTTCTTGATAATTTCAGCAGCGCCGGGTCGCGCCGGAAATCCTTTGGGAATATTTAAGCACCCGCCGTGCTGAGGCGGTGCGAGCCCCCTTACCAAATTACGGTGGGTTACTCGTTCGTGCCGCGTGTCGCTACCTGCCGCTGCCGACGCGGGATTGACGGTCACAGCCGTCGAGCCACCCCGTGTCGACATCTGATCGATATCAGGAACCAATTTCCAAAGTTGCTGGGCATGATAACTATAGAGCGAGCCAGCCAAATTCGCCTCAAGACCCCGATAGTGGCAGTATTTGACGAAAAATTCGATATCTTTAAGCGGTAGAACGCCCTCGCGTTTCATTCGCTTGCCATCGCCGTCGTCGATGCTGTTGATGTCGGCGAGTCGTTCATCGCCGGAGGTTTTCAACAGCGACACACGCGCCACTTTCATCAAGATGCTCGTATCAAGCATAATGCAATCCGCGCCTGCATTCGCGGTCGCGTCAACCATCCTTGCGATAACTTCCTGGGTCGTTTTGCGGTTCGCTGGATCGTCGGATAATCCATAGCGGGCGTGCGGATAAAGCTCATTCAGAGCAACAAGCGGGGTGGCGGATCCTTCTGGCAATGCGCCCTTGGATATCAGAGACTCGAGATCAACTTGGCCGGGATGCGTGAAGAGAAATTCGCCGTCGCGGTCTCGCAACGTGCCTACGGCATAGTTGCAAAGATCAAACGAATTCGGATCGTCTTGGTTAGATGGGTGAAACTCGCGAACCGCGACAAGCTCGCTCCGCACTGTGTCATCGGTCTTTCGCTCATTCCACAGGTCGAGGTCTTGTACAAAAAGCACCGACATCACCTGGGCGTGACTGTAATGTTCGGTCCGCCTGATCGTCTGGACGACTTCAGCTAAAACTTCCGTGAGCATCGGTGCAGACATGCCGTCGAGCCCGACTTTGACGATGTTGCACGGATGCACCGCGGTTCCCATCGCGCATGCCACGCCGATCGCCGATTGTGCGGCTTTGCCAGCTATCTCGTAAGGTGACTTTTCTATCGCGAGCCCGCTTGGCGACCGCTCGAATAGAAGCTGATCCTCCCCAATGTTTGTACTGAGTTGGACCTCAAGGTCACGCCTATAGTTGAGCACCGCATCGGCGATCGCCATAATGTGACGCGGCTTTATGTTGCCCAACGCGCTGCGTGGATCCTCGCTGTCCACGATCCGTGCGCCGCCGAGAACTGCCTCGCGAGCCTCCTGAGGATTGAAGACACTAACGAGGAGGCGCTGATTTCGTCCCCTATCCATGATATGTTTCGCGGCTAGTGATCACCCCGACCTCCCCAAGCCAGAAAGAAAAGGCTATGCCGAATCTGTCACGTTTATTAGCTGAACATGACTTGTTGCGCTACCGTGCAAAGCCACCGACGAACCGATCGTTAAGAGCATGTCGCAAGCAATGACGTACACAGCGTTGGAAAGCGCCACCCAGTTCGGCTACAATCGCCACGACACGCTGCCAGACACGGACGCCTGACCAGCTCGGCCCTGCGTAGACCGGCGTCGCTATGCCCGGTCACGATTCTAGATTTCGTGGGACAGTCATCAGCTTCTATGGCCAGAACCGCGTGATCGCAGCGTTTCGCCGCCAGCACTACGCTGGCGAATTCCCTGCGGTCGCTACGCACCACGCGACGGTCGATGGCGGTATTTGGCGCCCCGCGCTGGATAAACATAACGAATATGTGTCGCCATTCGCACTACCCTAGTAGCGCCTGAGGACACCTTCGCCCGCCCCTCATCGCCGCAGCTGACCGTGAGCGCTACGGCTTTAGGCGGAAGTTGGCTGATTGCAGTCCGGCAGGTTTAGGCTCCGGAGCTGGGGGATTTGCCGTTCCAGCGGGTACTCTACCTAACAAGTTGGACTTCAAATTATCATGCCTTTTTTAATAGATGGGCTTCGATGGCTCGCACTATGCTCGAGAATCCCTTCCCTTGCGAATAGAGCAATGTTCGGCCGCCGCGATGCTCACGAATGAAATCCGTAGCTGCGTGCTTTGCCGATAACCAGGTCATCACGAAGAGATCGGAATTCTCCGCTAGTGCGCGCAGCCGAGGGCTACCACCATGATCGGCATTTGTATCGACCGTGACGGATGGCGAGATCTCCTCCAGCACAGCCTTGGCCTGCCGGCTTGAGGATTCGGTCAACGAATAGATGGCAATGCGCAAGCCAGCCAAGCGGCTAGCCAAGCCATCATCCGAGGGCTCGACATCGGTTACCGGAGTTACCGGCGGCGACCAGCCGAGTTCGCTCGACAACAATCTGACCGCGATCCGCTGAATGCGGGTAAGTCGGCCATAGATTGGAACGATGCGGGCAAGAATGCGATGGAGGAACGTCTCGCGGGCACTCGCATCGGGTGTGGCGGCGTTCATGAAACTCTCAACAAGCTCCAGAACCCAATAGATCATATCGACGCCAAAGCCGTCACCGGCGATCTCGTCGATATCGGCGATCAGGTCGCGATAGGCCTTTTGGCCAAGACCCGAGGCCAGAAGCCCTTCAACCAACACTTGGCTCGACTCGTAGATAGTTGCTCCGCGCGCACTCCCGAGCGCAAAGAGGGTCAATAACCCGCCGTAGATCGGCGACAGAGCAGCCCTTGGGAATTCGTCGTCCCTCTGCAGCCAGCCGACCAGATAGGGCAAAGCCTGGGTAGTGCGATCAGCGGCAAGCTCATCGCCTTGGACCTTTTCGAGTGCCGCGACGAGGGCACGCACCGCGACCGGATCGCCCGCCGATGCGCCGATCTCCCACTCATCCTTGCCCCGCCGCGCAATATCGAGTGCGTTGGCGAAGGCTGGATCCCCGGCGCGATCGAGCCAGGCGATCCAGGATGTCGGGGGCGCGATATTCGCCAGCTCATCTGTCGCCTGCACGATCGGTCGGAACGGCATCGTCTCACGCAGCAACGCCAGTTCATCAGGACTGAGCCGCGCCATCGCTGCCATTGCGTCAGCAACGAGGTCTATGCTGTCGACCGCATCAGCTTTTACCAGCGCTTCACGCGCAGCATCGATCGGGGCAGCAACCTCGACCCCTTGAGGCGCGAGCGGCGCTTGCGCCGGCAACAGGTCTGCGATCCAGCCCAGATCCTGCGCCCGGTCGGCAAGGATGGCGAGCAGGTCTTGGCGACCGGGATCTGAGAGTGTTTCCAGACCGAGGAGGCGCCATCCGCCTATCCGCAACCCTGGCGGTGCAGCGGCGATAATCATCGACTGGACAAAGGACTGGACCGAGCTCTCGAACGCAGCACGCGTTTCGGCCACATTCGCGGCGTCGAAAGGTCCAGCAATATGAGTTTGCTACAGCGCTTCCAGGAGGATCGCGGTGATCGCAGGCGTCCTGCGGGCGACGCAGAGGCTCGGGAATTCCGGGAGGTCAACGATTGCCGCCCAGTCCTCAAAGACGGCGAGCAGCTGGACTTCGAGAAATTTGACGTTGAGTGCGTCGAGACGGAGTTCGCTGCGGAGGCGGTCAAGAATGCCGGTGGCCGCCTCGCGGCCCCCGACATTGAGATAATCCTGGAACCGCGCAAGCAGCCAAGAGGTCGGGACCGGGGCCGAGCGCTGCAATTCGGGCGCGCGAGCAAGCGTGTCGCGCGCGCGCAGGAGCGCGCGCAAGGCCGCAACGCGCGCGCGATCGTCGGCCGGTAAACGCATGATCGCGGTGACAGCGGGCGCGGCGAGTTGGAGGCGGGCACCGACCGGATCGATAGCGGCGAACGGCTCCGGCACGCCATCGAACCCGGTAAGCGTGGGTCCGGCGAACGCCAGCAGGACGGGCTTGAGCCGCCGCCAGTCGGACATGGTCGGTGCCGCAACATCGATCTGCATCGATCCGGTACCGTCGATGACAGGAACGAGCGCACCGGGAAATATCTCGGATACCACCGATTGGGTCACATCCGCGCACAGTGCGGCGATGTCACTGCTCGCGCTCGCGCATGGCTGAAGCGCGACGAGATCTGCCAGCACGGCCCGCGCCGCATCGAGGTTCGGACCGATCATGCCATCTGGCTTTCCCAGCGCGATTCAAGCTCGATTGATTGCTCGGCGACGGCCGCCGGGTCGGTCCGCAGTACGAGATGTTCGCCGTTGATCGAAATGCCGTTGAGCGTGAGGTTCATCGAACCACTCAAAAAATAATCGGCACCGAGCAAGCCCTTGGCGTGGAAACTCTTCTCCACAGTCCATTTGATTTGATCACCGTAGCGTGCCTTGAGCGTCTGAAGACGAGCGATGAAATAGTCATTGTGGCCGTCGGCGCGGATCACTAGCCGAAGTTCAACGCCGCGGGCGAGCATGGCGCGGAGCACTTGCGACAAGCGGATCGGTGCGGCCGGCCAGTCCGGCTCGAGCGCTGCGAACTCGCGTGCCGAATTGTCGATGATCTCGACATCGCTGATCCAGGCGAAGAACAGCCACAGCTTCGGGCTGGGATGGATGAGTTCGGCGACGAACAGGCTTTGAAACAGGTCGCGGACCGCGCGGGATTGCGCCGGGCCATGAAGATCGCGTGAGGGATAGAGCATCAGACCTGCTCCCTCAGAGTCAGCGTCGCGAGGATTCTGCCATCGGCGCGTTCGACCCGTTCGATGGCGGGGAAGAACTGAAGCACACCGACGCTGACGGGGGTTGCCGAGAGACGAACGAGGGCGGCGCGGAACAGCCGGGCTTCCCGCGCTTCGGCCACGAGCCGTGCCGTACCTTGGGTTTCAAACGCGGTTGCTAGCAGCGCCTCCCAAGCGGGATCGCTGAAGGTGATCGTCGCGATCGCCCGGCTGAGCAGCAGATGACGGACGACCGCGGGGTCGGTCGAACGCGTCTGGCGGAACGGATTGTAGGACTGCAGGACGCGCTGGCGTACTTCATTGGCGCGCGGCCAGAGCAAGCTCGTGATCGCCGATAGGACCGTCACATGCGCGATGGCGGCCGCCGGCAGTGTCGCGGCGAGAAACGCGCGAACCGCGCTCGACAAGGTGGCGTCGCGGCTCGCAATATAGGCATACTCGCGCAAGCCGATAGCAATGCCAAAGTGGTGCTGCGTCGCGTCCCAATGCGTTTGCAGGTCGAGCAGCAACCGATCGAGTTGGGGACCCGAGCCGGCGCGCAACAGGCGGTTGTTGAGCGAAACCGACAGCGCATGGCTGAGATCGATCCCGCCTCGCTGCGCGAGGTGATGCGAGAGCGTTTGCCACAGGATCGCGCGCTCGCCATGCGAGTTCGTCGCACGCAGTCGCGTAACCTGTTCGCCGATCTCGGCATCGTCGATGGCGAGCGTCAGAATCTCACGCAAGCTGCCATCGACCAACTCCAAATCGCTGGGCGCAAGCGCCGCGTCGAGCGCCGAGAAGAATAGGCGCGGTTCGGAGACAAAACGGTCGGCAAAGGCTTCGAGGACACCACCGCCGCCAAGTGTCGTCTCGCTGATCCAGACGCTTGCGACATCGGACGTCGCATCGTCGCGGATATCGACGAGGAGGGTGTCAACGGTGGCCTGTCGCGGTGCCGCGGCGATGCACGCCTGGAGCATCGCCTCGCCGAGTGTTTCGAGGATCAGGCGACGAAGCCAAGCGCCGAACATCGCGGGATCGACCGCGACCAGTTGCGCGGCAAGCGCGCGCAACCGGTCCCGGACAACCGGACGACCGAGTTGCTGGAGCAGCGCCTGCTGCAAGCGCCCTCCTCCGCCTGCCGCACCGGCGCCAGCGGGTCCGCCAGCGAGATGCCCGCCATTGCCATCGGCATCATCGGCGGCATCGGCATCTTCCGTATCGTCGCTGTCGGGCGGCGTCGGCGGCATCGCGCCGAACACATCGTCCATGACTGCACTGAACACGCTCTCGATCCGGTCGTCGTCAAGCAGGTCGGCGATCGTCTCGGCAAGTGGGCGATCGTTGGTCGCGGCATCGGCAAGCAATGCCGACAACAGGAACTGGACCAGCCATTCGCGCTGAAACTGGTTTAGGTCGTCGGGCAGTTCCGGGTCCAACCGGATCAGGTCACGAACATAAGCGAGTTTGCTCGCCGCGAGGACATCGGGCGGCAAGCGATCACTGTTCAGCATGTCGGCATGCGGCAAGGCGAGATCGAGGCGGAACCCGTCGACCTCGAGTTCGAAGCCGACCGCCGCAGGTCGATCGTCATCGCTGGTGAAGGTCAGCGTAACGGGAAAATCGTCCTGCAATGTTCGGACATTCGCCTGCGCCGTCCCAGCGAAGCGCCGGACACTGACGCTTGAGCGAAACCGGTGCAGATGGAAGTCGATGGCGCGGACATGGTGGCGCCATTCCGATCGCGTCGGGACTGGCACGCCAAGGGCATCGCCATTGGCGACGATGTCGGATTGCCAGACGAGTTGGGCGTTGCTGCTCGGCAGCGCCTCGGTGCG
>JAEXKM010000196.1 GCA_023445705.1 Pseudomonadota bacterium | reverse complement strand
GTCCGGATGAGCCCCGACCTGCGCCACGCGGTCTGCTTCATCGAACCGCTTGGCGGCGAGCATGCGCCCGAGGTGGTCAAGGCCTTGAACCGGTACGCGAAATTCCTGCGCGGGCGGCTGGGCCGCGAGATCGACATGAAGTTCACGCCCGACCTGAAGTTCCTGCACGACGAGAGCTTTGACGAGGCCGAACGCATCGGTCGTCTTTTCGATGACCCCAAGGTGCGGCAGGACCTGACGCCCCAGCCGCCCTCCGACTCCTGGAAGGACGAGGACTGATGGCGCGTCGCCGCAAGGGTGAGGCCGTCTCCGGCTGGATCAATCTGGACAAGGCCTATGACCTGGGTTCGACCCAGGCGGTCAGCCGCGTCCGCCGCATCTTCAACGCCCAGAAGGCCGGCCATGCGGGCACGCTCGATCCGCTGGCCACCGGCATCCTGCCCATCGCATTGGGCGAGGCGACCAAGACGGTTTCCTTCCTGATGGACGCCGACAAGGCTTACCGGTTCACGATCGAATGGGGTCGGACCACGGCCAGCTTCGACCGCGAGGGCGTCACGACGGCCACGTCGGACGTTCGGCCGGGCGCGGCGGCGGTCGAGGCGGTGCTGCCAGAGTTCGTCGGGGACATCCTCCAGGTGCCGCCGGCCTTTTCGGCGGTGAAGGTGGATGGCGAGCGCGCCTACGACCTGGCCCGGGCCGGAGAGCAGGTGGAGCTCAAGGCGCGCCAGATCTCCATCTATGATGCGCGGGTCATCGACGTGCCCGACGCCGATCATATCGAGATCGCGGTGGAGTGCGGCAAGGGCACCTATGTGCGCGCCATCGTGCGGGACATCGCCGAGCGGCTGGGCGCCTGCGCCCACGTCAGCGCTCTGCGCCGGACCCGCGTCGGACCCTTCGAGGAAGAAACCGCGATAACGCTGGAATTGTTGGAAGATTTGGGCCATAAGGCCCAGTGCTTGGAGGCATTGCTTCCGGTCGAGACCGCCCTGGACGACATCCCGGAGCTGGCCGTGACCGCCGAAGACGCCTTCAAGCTGAAGCAGGGACGACCGATCGTTCTGGTTCCCCGACAGGTGGAAGCGCTCAAGGCCCGGCTAAGCCCCGGGACGCGAACCGTTTCAGCCATGGATGGTGGATCGATCGTGGCGCTCTGCGAGATGCGTGCAGGCAAGCTCGAGCCTTCGCGGGTCTTTCATTTGGACAAGAGCGGAGAATAACCGATGTCGATCACGCTTGAGCGCAAAGCTGAGCTCATCAAGACCCACGGCCGTTCGGCCGGCGACACCGGAAGCGCTGAAGTGCAGGTGGCGATCTATTCGGAACGGATCGCCAATCTCACTGAGCACTTCAAGACCCACAAGAAAGACAACCACTCGCGCCGCGGCCTGCTGAAGCTGGTCTCCGCGCGCCGTTCGTTGCTCGATCACCTGAAGAAGTCCGACGAGGCTCGCTATCAGGCTCTGATCGAAAAGCTAGGTCTGCGCCGCTAGGACCGAGAGGTCAGCCCCCGGGAAACCGGGGGCTTTGCGTATCAGGCCCTGACTATAGCGCCGCTCGCTCCGTAACAGGCCGGAGCGGTCAAGCGGCGATCCGAGCGACCCCTCTTCAGGGGTGCTTGCTACACGCCGAGGGTTCCAAAGCAATCCTCAACCCCGCCTGTTTGTCTGGAGAGGATTTCGGAAGTCCGACGCCCTGTCCGCCCCCGTTGGGAATACGCCCGCGGGACGAGAAAGAAGCAAATATGTTCGATATCAAACGCAAGACCATCGAGTGGGGCGGGAAGACGCTCACCCTCGAAACCGGCCGCATGGCCCGCCAGGCCGACGGCTCTGTCCTGGCCACCTATGGTGAGACCATGGTCCTGGCGACCGCCGTCTACGCCAAGAGCGCCAAGCCCGGTCAGGACTTCTTCCCCCTGACCGTCAACTACCAGGAAAAATTCTACGCCGCGGGCAAGATCCCCGGCTCCTTCCCCCGTCGCGAAGGCGCGCCGAGCCAGAAGGAAACCCTCACCTCGCGCCTGATCGACCGTCCGATCCGCCCGCTGTTCGTGAAGGGCTTCAAGAACGAAGTCCAAGTGGTGACCACGGTCCTCGCCCACGACCTTGAGAACGATCCGGATATCGTCGCCCTGGTCGCGGCCTCGGCCGCCCTGGTGATCTCGGGCGCCCCGTTCATGGGCCCGATCGGCGCGGCCCGCGTCGGCTACATCAACGAACAGTACGTGCTGAACCCGACGCTCGATGAGCAGAAGGACAGCCTGATGGACCTGGTCGTGGCCGGCACCCACGACGCCGTGATGATGGTCGAGTCCGAAATCCAGGAGCTCTCGGAAGAGATCGTCCTGGGCGGCGTGACCTTCGCCCACAAGGAAATGCAGGCGGTGATCGATGCGATCATCGAACTCGCCGAGCATTCCGCCAAGGAACCCTTCGAGTTCACTCCGGACGACACCGACGCGATCAAGGCCCAGGCCAAGGCGCTCATCGGCGCCGACCTGGCGGCCGCCTACAAGATCACCGCCAAGGGTGAGCGTCATGCCGCCGTCAGCGCCGCCAAGGAAAAGGCCCTCGCGGCCCTCGCCAAGTCCGAAGCCAACCCGGAAGGCGTCGATGCGCTGAAGCTCGGCGGCGTCTTCAAGGACCTGGAAGCCGACGTCGTGCGTCGCTCCATCCTCGACACCGGCATCCGCATCGACGGCCGCACCGTCGACAAGGTTCGTCCGATCGTCTCGGAAGTCGGCGTGCTGCCGCGCGCCCACGGCTCGGCGCTGTTCACCCGTGGTGAAACCCAGGCCCTGGTGGTCGCCACCCTGGGCACCGGCGATGACGAACAGCTCATCGACGCGCTGGAAGGCAAGTACTACGAGAAGTTCATGCTGCACTATAACTTCCCGCCGTTCTCGGTCGGGGAGACGGGCCGCATGGGCGCGCCGGGCCGCCGCGAAGTCGGCCACGGCAAGCTGGCCTGGCGTGCGGTTCGCCCGATGCTGCCGAAGAACGAGGACTTCCCCTACACGATCCGCCTGGTCTCCGAGATCCTGGAGTCCAACGGTTCGTCGTCGATGGCCTCGGTCTGCGGCTCCTCGCTGGCTCTGATGGACGCCGGCGTCCCGCTGAAGAAGCCGGTCTCCGGCATCGCCATGGGCCTGATCCTCGAAGACGACGGCTTTGCGGTTCTGTCGGACATCCTGGGTGACGAAGATCACCTGGGCGACATGGACTTCAAGGTCGCCGGCACCGAAGACGGCATCACCTCGCTGCAGATGGACATCAAGATCGCCGGCATCACCGAAGCGATCATGAAGCAGGCGCTCGAGCAGGCGAACGCCGGCCGCAAGCACATCCTCGGCGAGATGGCCAAGGCCATGGAAGCGCCCCGCGCCGAGCTGGGTGAATTCGCGCCGAAGATCGAAACCATGAAGATCGCGGTCGACAAGATCCGCGAAGTCATCGGTTCGGGCGGCAAGGTCATCCGTGAGATCGTCGAGAAGACCGGCGCCAAGGTCGACATCGCCGACGACGGCACGATCAAGATCGCCGCCGCCGAGCAGTCCAAGATCGACGCCGCCCGCGAGTGGATCAAGTCGATCGCCTCGGAGCCGGAAATCGGCGCCATCTACACCGGCAAGGTCGTGAAGATCGTCGACTTCGGTGCGTTCGTGAACTTCTTCGGCGCGAAGGACGGCCTTGTCCACGTGTCGCAGATCTCGAGCGACCGCGTCGCCAAGGTCTCTGACGTCCTTGAGGAAGGTCAGACCGTGAAGGTGAAGCTCCTGGGCTTCGACGATCGCGGCAAGACCCGCCTGTCGATGAAGATCGTCGACCAGGAAACCGGCGAAGATCTTTCCAAGAAGGACGAGGCGGCGGCTGAAGAAGCCTAAGGCCTCACCCTTCGCGGGTTGATTTGAAGGGCGGTCGCGGCGACGCGGCCGCCCTTTTCGTTTAGCCTTTGCCGCATGTGCAACGAGTTCCAGCGCCACAAGCTTCTGCAGGACGCGATCGAGGAATTCGACCGCCGGGGCCTGCCGTTGTTCCGCTGGAAGGACGGCCGGATCTCGAACCAGCTCGAAGCCCAGCCTTCGATCCGCATCCGCGACAGCGCCTTTGTGGTGCGCCTGGCCGGCGGCGCCCTTGAGGGTGAGGCGATGACCTGGGCC
>JAEXKM010000186.1 GCA_023445705.1 Pseudomonadota bacterium | reverse complement strand
AGATCTGGACGTCAGGGGCCCAGTGGGCTGACTGGTGCTTCTGTCTGGTGCGGACCGATTTCACCAAGAAGCACGAAGGCATCAGCTTCCTGCTGATCGACATGCGCGCCCCAGGCGTCGAGACGCGGCCGATCAAGCTGATCGCCGGCTCGTCCCCCTTCTGCGAGACCTTCTTCACCGACGTCAGCGTGCCCAAGGAAAACCTTGTGGGACCGCTGAACGGCGGCTGGACGGTCGGCAAGCGACTGCTTGAGCATGAGCGCAACAGTCTGTCCGGCGGAACGGACGGTCCGCCCCGCGTCGATCCTGCCGACCTCACGCGCCACGCGAAGGCCTATATCGGGCTCGACGAGAGCGGTCGGCTCGCCGATCGCGATTTTCGCACGCGCATGACCCAGAACCAGATGGATGCGCACGCATACGCCCTGACGCTGCGTCGAGTGGCTGAGGCTGGCCGATCCGAACGCGGCCCGAGCGCGGCGGTATCAATCATGAAGCTTGCTGCCTCCAAACTCCACACGGACACCGCGGAGCTCATCGTGGAGGCTATGGGCCGACAGGGACTCGGTTGGGAAGGGGAGGGGTTCTCCTCCGAGGAGATCGCCGCGGGGCGGCAGTACCTGAGGATCAAGTCCTCGACGATCGCGGGCGGCTCCACCGAGGTGCAGAACAACATCGTTTCAAAGCGGGTGCTCGGTTTGCCTGACACCACGTCCCACACCCGCTGACGCAGAATTAACGACAAGCGCCAGGGCAGGTTCGGGGGCGAACGCCTGGCGCGAGGAGAGTGAAACCATGGATACTGTTTTGGAACGCGCCGACGTGGCCGAGCAACTCGGCGCGGCGGCCGCGGTGGGGATGGTCGCTTCGGTGTGGGCGAGCGTTCAGCCCGACAAGGTCGCAGTCTATGATCCTGACGGGTCAGCTCACAGCTTTGAGAAGATCAATGCGAATGCGAACCGGCTAGCGCGCCTCTTCCGATCGCATGGCGTCAAGCCAGGCGACGCCTTGGCGCTCGTGTGCTCAAACCGCCATGAGTTCGTCGAAGCGCTAGCCGCGTCCCTGAGGACCGGCGTTCGCCTGACGCCCGTGAACTGGCACCTCACCGCAGACGAGATCGGCTACATCATCCGCGATTGCGAGGCCAAGGTCCTGGTTGGGGACATACGGGTCGGCGCCCTGGAAGAGGCCGCGCGAGACTGTCCGAACTTGGTCCTGCGTCTGGCCGTAGGCGGCGCCATTGCGGGTTTCGAAGGCTATGAGGAGGCCATCGCCTCGATCGACGGGACCGATATCGCTGACCCGGTTCTCGGCACGCAGATGATGTATACCTCCGGGACGACCGGGCGGCCGAAGGGGGTCTTTCGGCCCGGCCCCCCGGCCCCGCAGGCTCAGCCGCTCCGCGGGGATTACGACCATCGCACCGACGTCCAGCTCGGCGCAGGGCCAGCCTACCATGCCGCTCCGTTGAACTTCGATGTCCGGGCCGCCATGGCCGCCGGCGTGCCCCTGGTGTTCTTGGACAAGTGGGATTCGGAGCTTGTCCTGAAGTCCATCGCCGAGCGCAAAGTCACCCATTTCCACATGGTGCCGATCATGTTCCAGCGCCTGCTGGCGCTGCCGGACGAGGTGAAGGCGAAGTACGACGTCAGCCACGTGAAATTCATCATCCATGGCGCAGCGCCCTGCCCGCCCGAGGTCAAGCAGGCGATGATCCAGTGGTTCGGGCCGGTGCTGACCGAGTACTATGCCGGATCCGAGGGGGGCGCAGGGTTCTTCATCAACTCCGATGAGTGGCTCCGGAAGCCGGGAAGCGTCGGCAAGCGCCCGCAACTGCTCGGCTGCAAGATCCTAGACGAGGAAGGCAATGAACTGCCCCAGGGAGCGGCCGGAGGCATCTATCAGCAACTCCCGCCGGGCGGTGGCTTCACCTATTTCAAGGACCAGGCGAAGACCAACGCCAACCGCGTCGGCGACTTCTTCACCATGGGCGACATCGGCTACTTCGACGAGGACGACTACCTGTTCCTCACCGGCCGCAACGCCGAGACGATCATCTCCGGCGGCGTGAACATCTACCCGCAGGAAGTCGACAACGAGCTCATCAAGCATGACGCCGTCGCCGACAGCGCCACGGTCGGCGTGCCGCACGACGAGTGGGGCGAGCAGGTCAAGGCCGTGATCATGCTGAAGCCGGGCTACGCCCCGTCCGACGCCCTGGCCCAGGAGATCCTGGACTTCGGCCGCAAGACCCTGCCGGCCTTCAAGGTGCCGCGCAGCCTCGACTTCGTCACCGACCTGCCGCGTTCCGAAGCTGGCAAGATCCAGCGCAACAAGGTCCGCGCCCCCTACTGGGAAGGCCGCACCCGCCAGATCTAGCCTGGCGCAAAATGGCGGCGGCCGCGATCTGCTCGGCCGCCGACTCTGACTTTTAAGAGAGGGCGCCGCCTCACGGGGCGGGCGTTTGAGACGATCCCGCATGGAAGTAGGCCAAGAACTTGTAGCCAGATCGCCGTCAGGACGCCGACGATATTCCCGGCGCAGCGCCTCGCGAACCACCGAGATTCTCGAAGCTGCCGCGGCCGAGTTCCTGGAGCGGGGCTTCAACGAAGCAAAGCTTGAGGCTGTCGCGCAGCGCGCTGGGATCGCGCGAAGTCTCATCTACCGATACTTCGCCACGAAGGAGGACGTGTTTCGCGCCGTGGTGATTGATACCCTGGCGCCTCACGTCCAATCCCTAAAGGACCGCACCGAGACCGCGCCGGGCGGCCTTGCGCCATTGCTGCGAGGTCTAGCCGAGCCCATGGCAAGAGTTGCCGCAACGACTCCCCTGGCGGCGGTCTTCAAGTTGGTGGTCTCAGAATCTCGCGCCTTCCCGGAACTGGCGCAGATCTGCCACGATCAGGTCCTTCAGCCAGCCTTGGCAAGTCTCGAACACGCTGTCGCGGACGCCCAGGCGCGCGGGGAGGTGCGCAGCGGAGATCCCCGCCTTTTCGCCCTACAAATCCTCTCTCCGTTGCTCACTGCCCTAACGTTCAGCGATACGTTCGTGCCAGTGGGGGCCGCTGAGCATGATCTGGAAGCTCTTCTGCGCCAGTGCGTGGAGGTGTTCCTCGAGGGCGCGCTGACACGCCAAGCTCCCGCCTAGCAGGAACTCACGCAAGCAAATGAGCGGGTTTGAGTGAAGCTTCCGCCAGCCGTCGGATCGCGTGGCGGGACAGTGGATCTTCCTGTTGTCCGATCGGGGCCAAGCCTGTCGCTTTCCACGCACGATAGGCCTTTTCGAACAACGTTTTAACTATCAAACCAGCACCGGGCCGACGTCTTGCGCGACGGCGAGGCTCTTGGTCGGGGTCGTGAGACTGGCCTTGACGACGAACGACCTGGTCCGGGCGCTGAGCCTTCCGACCGGCGCAACAACAAAGAGCTGGGGGCGGGGCGCCCGGCGTGACGGAGTAGGGACGAATGGTGGACGTGGTGGAAGCCGACTATGTGATCGTCGGCGGCGGCTCGGCGGGATGCGTCCTCGCCAATCGGCTCAGCGCCGATGGCAAGACTAAGGTCTTGCTGCTTGAGGCCGGCGGCGATGATCGCCCTACGCGTGAGCCGAGCCAGTTCTTCTCGAACATGATGATCCACGTGCCGGTGGGCTATGGCGTCACCATCAAGGATCCCAAGGTCAATTGGCTCTACAAAACGGAGCCCGACCCAGGCACGAATGCCCGCGAGCACGTCTGGCCGAGAGGCAAGGTGCTCGGTGGTTCGTCCTCAATCAATGGCCTGCTCTACATCCGCGGCCAACACGCCGACTATGACAACTGGCGTCAGCTGAATTGCGAAGGGTGGGCCTGGGACGACGTCCTTCCCTACTTCCGCCGCTCCCAACACCAGGAGCGTGGCGAGGACGCGTGGCACGGAACCGGCGGGCCGCTCAACGTCTCTGATCCTCGCGATTCTAACACCATCTCCGAGGCGGTGATCGACGCCTGCGTCGAAGCTGGGTTGCCGCGTCGTGACATCAATGGCGAGAACCAGGAGGGCGTCAGCTGGTATCAGTTGACCGTCAAGAATGGTCAGCGGAACTCAGCCGCTGTCGCCTATCTGCACCCCGCAATGAAGCGGCCCAACCTCAGGGTCGAAACCCGCGCGCTCGCCAGTAAGGTCTTGATCGAGGATCGCCGTGCGGTCGGGGTGGCCTTCATCCAGCAGGGCGTCACGCGCACGGCGCGCGCCCGCAAAGAGGTCATCCTGGCGGGCGGCGCAGTCAATTCTCCCCAGCTGTTGCAGCTCTCGGGCGTCGGACCTGGCGCTCTGCTGCAGCAACTGGGCGTGCCAGTCGTGAAGGACCTGCCCGGCGTGGGCGAGAACCTTCAAGACCACTACATGATCCCAATGCAATGGCGGCTGAAGCCGGGCGTCCTGTCGGTGAACGAACTCACGCGCGGCGCGCGGTTCGCCGGCGAGATCGTGAAATACGCCGTGCTGCGGCGGGGGCTCCTGACCCTGTCGGCCGCGCACGTCGCGGCGTTCTGCAAGTCGCGGCCGGACTTGGCCGAGCCGGACATCCAGTTCCACATTCTCCCCGCCTCGACCGATCGCGAAAAGACCATGGCGGCCGGCAAGATGGTCATGGACAGCCAGCCGGGGCTGACGATGGCGCCGTGCCAGCTTCGTCCGGAGTCGCGTGGTCACATTCATATTCGCAGCAGCGATCCTCAGGCGCATCCGAAGATCTTTGCGAACTACCTCGCCGACCCCATCGATCAGGAGGTAGCGATCGCCTCGCTGAAGTGGGCCCGCACGATTGCGGCGCAAGCCTCGCTCGCCCCGCAAATCCAGCAAGAGCTCATCCCAGGCGATGGCCTGCAAGGGGACGCGGCGCTGCTCGCCTATGCACGGGCGGCTGGGCAGACGCTCTACCACCCGGTTGGCACCTGCAAGATGGGCCGCGATCCGATGGCTGTCGTCGATCCGCAGCTGCGGGTGATCGGCATCGACGGCCTCAGAGTCGTAGACGCCTCGGTGATGCCGCGCCTGGTGTCGGGCAATACCAACGCGCCGACGATGATGATCGCTGAGAAGGCCGCGGACATGATCCTGGGCCGGCCGGCGCTGCAGGCCGCGGCCTGAAATAGCGCAGGCGCGTCGGGATAGAGCCCGGCGCGCCTGGCCTGCTCGTACTACCGGCGGCTCGCTGCGAGGATCTGCCTTCCCGTCTCAGGCCGACGAGCTGTAGGCGGCCGCCTTGCAATTCATACGGCTGCTCACCCTAATGCGCCGCTTAGGGGCGGCAACGCAGGGTCGGTTGGCCCAGGCTTGCGCTTCGGGCGAGGGGCGCAAGGACATGTTCGCACGAAGGACCGTCTTCGTTGTCGGAGCCGGCTGCAGCTTCGAATATGGCCTACCGGTAGGCGAGACGCTCAAGTCTCAGATCGTCGACAGAATGGGTAGCCTCTCCCGGGCGCAACGCGCCCGGGACATGGAGCCGTACGACGAGCTCATGCTGAGCGCCGTCAGGAAGCTGGCTCATCAGGAACAAATCGATGCCGGCAACAAGGTCGGGCTCTGGCTCGAGGCGGCGGGCAAAATCGCCCGTGGACTTCCCCACTCAACCTCCATCGACCGCTACCTGGCCTTCCGATCGGACGACCCGCGGATCGTCCAGTTGGGCAAGCTGGCGATCGTGCAAACGATCTTGGAGGCCGAGCGCGCGAGCAGCCTGCAGCCAACGCCGTTAGATCATGCCGCCATCGCGGGCGTCACGCGCGACCAGCCGCATTGGCTGGGGCAGTTGTTCGGGCGCATGCAGGAAGGCGTCGCAGGAAAGGCTCGCATCGCCGATCTCTTCCGAAACGTCACCTTTGTCTGCTTCAACTACGACCGATGCATAGAGCACTACTTCTTCAATGCGTTGGTGGAGTACGGCGATTTCAACGAGGAGGAGGCTGCCCGCGTCATGGCGGGAATGCGCATCATCCATCCCTACGGACGGATCGGCGCTTTGCCTTGGGATCTGGACGTTTCCCAGTCGCTGCGGGCGGACTACGGCGTGGAGCTCTCGTCGCACGAACAGCTTCTGACTCTCGCGAAGGGCATTCGGACCTTTACGGAGGGGGCCCACGACGCCCAGCACCTTCCCATTCACGAGGCCCTGCTCGAAGCCGAACAGGTTGTTTTCCTGGGATTCAGCTTCCTGGATCAGAACATGGATATGCTGACCCCGAACGTGAGGTGTCCGCCGGCCTCAGTCACTGGAACAGTCTTCAACGAGTCCTCATCCAATCAGGACCTGGCTCGAGCCCTGGTGCGCTCAATGCTGAGCGGGCGGACGGGCGGCGCGCCTGAAGGGCATCGGATCGAATTTCATGGAATGACGGCTGGGCAGTTCCTCGCCAACAACGGCAATGCGCTGATGCGCTGAGTTGGCTCGGCGCCACTGCAAGTTTGCAATGCAGTCGATAATCGCCACGCCCCGCCCACAAAAGGGAAAGGGGCGCGGTTCGATGAACCGCGCCCCTCGGCCGCTTTAGTCTCGCCGAACCCTAGAAGCGATACTGCAGCTCGATCCCGTAGGTCCGCGGGAAGTTCAGGCTGACCTGCCGGCGCGCGCCCACGGCGGTGGGGGCGGTCGGGTTGGCGATGGAGTTTCCGTAGCCGACTTCGTCGGTCACGTTCTTCACGAACGCGATCACGGTGTACTTCTTCTCACCGTCCGACCACAGCGCACGCAGATCACCGGTGGTGAAAGCCTTGGTGCTGTAGATCGGGTTCTTGAACAGCAGCGATTGCTGCTCGTCGATATAGCTGGCGGTGCCGCTGAGCGTCATCGTGCCCTCGAAGAGGTCGAAGGCATAGGTCACGCCGGCCGTCGCCTTGTGTTCCGGCGACAGCGGCAGGTCGTTGCCGACCAGCGATTGCTGGACACGTCCATTGACGGCCGGGCCGACCGGCCGCGCGCCAGCCGCGAGCGCCAGCGGATCGGCCGTATCGACGAAGCAGCAGCCGCTCTTCAGCTCGGTGTTCAGGTAGGCGTAGTTGAGCAGGAAGTTCAGCCCGCGGATCGGCGACCACTGGGTTTCGAGTTCCAGGCCCCAGATGGCGGCGTCCAGGTTGAGGAACTGAGTTGCGGTGATAGCGCCGAGCGGCACTGTCAGCGGAGCCTGGAAGCCCTGATAGTCGGTGTAGAACAGCGCCGCGTTGGTCTGCAGTTGACCGCCGAACGTCTTCTTGAAACCGAGTTCGTAGCTGTTCACGTACTCCGGGTCGGCATACGGGTCGGGCGACAGACCCGAGGAGCCCAACCAGCCGCCGGACTTGTAGCCGCGCGAGTAACGCAGGTAGAGATTGGTGTAGCGATCCGGGGCCCATTGAACGCTGAGGGTGCCCGTCACCGCGTCCCAGTCACCGCCCAGATCGCGGCGCAGGCCGCCGCCCGGGTTCAGAACCAGGCTCGCAGTCGCCGGGTTGGCGGCGCAGGAGGCCAGCGTCGTGCCGCCGCAGACCTGTTGGGTTGAAACGTCGACGGCGAAGCCTTGTGCGACGGCCGGAGGCACGGCGGCGCCGAAGGCGAGGGCCAGGGTCGGGATGCGCGCGACATAGCGGGCGACATCGTAGCCGTTCTTCTCATCCTTCGTGTAGCGAAGGCCCGCGGTCACGGTCCAGTCCGGCGCGAATTCCCAGTCCACCTGACCAAAGGCGGCGTAGGACTTCGTTTCCAGGTGGCCGTCGACATAGAGGAAGGCGCCGCGCGGGTTCGGATCCGAGGGCGCGCCCGTCAGGCCGATAGGATTGAAGATGCTCGGATCGCCGACGACCCGAATACCCTGCGGCTGATCGTACTTCTGATAGTACTGATAGACGCCCACGATCCAATTGATCGGACCTTCGCCGTTCGACGAGAGGTTCAGTTCATTGGAGTACCAGGACTGGCGCTCCTCGTAGAACGTCCGCGCATCGGTCGACACGTTCTGAGCAAGGAACGAGGGCAGGGGGCCGGCGCCATCGAGGTCGACAAGGATGTTCTGCGGGCCGATACGCGCCGATCCGTCGGAGTCGGTCGAGGTGTTGTAGTTGTAGGTTTGGTAGCCGCCCAGATACTTCAGAGTGGCCCAGCCGAGGTCGGAGGTCACATCCAGGTGCAGGCGATGGTGCCTGTCGAGCGAGCCGTAGCTCGGCGAGTTGACGTTCTGTTCGTAGGGGTTGGTCACGGCCGGGTTGCGGTCGGTCAGCCCATAGGTGCTGTTGTAGTAGAGAGCCGAGGTGCCGGCGCCCGTCAACGAAGTGGTGTCGTAGGGCGACAGGTTGTTCACCATGGGATTGCCGACGCCGTAGCTGTCGTCCCAATCGAACTTCGTATAGCGGAGCCGTGCGGTGGTGTTCTCACCCAGGTCGGCTTCCAGTTGGGCTTCTAGCGTGTAGCG
>JAEXKM010000280.1 GCA_023445705.1 Pseudomonadota bacterium | reverse complement strand
CGTTGGCCGGCACCTCGTGGCGCAGCCAGCTTTCCCACATGAGCACCGTACCGGCTTCGGGGCGCAGGTAGACGAAGCTGCGGGCGTCTTCCGGCGCGTTGGCGTCGCGCGGGGGCGCGGCCATCATCAGGGGGAGGCGCGGGTCCTCGAGCTTGAGCGCGCTGGCGCCCTTGGGCACAGCCACATAGACCGTTCCTGAGATCACGCTGTGCGGGTGGATGTGGCCCGAGTGCGAGGCGCCTGGCTTGAGGATGTTCACCCAGAGGCTGTCCAGCTTCAGGCGGCGACCGCCCAGGTCCAGGTGCAAAGCCTTGGCGTAGGCGCTCGCGTGCTTGTCGAGCTTGCGCTTGAGGTCCTCGAAGACGCTGGCGCGCATCGGCAGGTCGTCCAGCGAGGCATAGGAGGTGTAGCCGCCATAGCCGTGCTCCTTGCACCAGGCCTGACCGGCCAGGTCCTCATCGGCCAGCATGCGGCAGGCGTCTTCGAGCTCGGCGTTAAAGTCCGCGAAGTCCCGAGCTGCGGAGAGCGAGGCCTCGTAGACCTGCGTGACGAAGAGGGGGCGAAGGCTCATGGGCCGGCGCTAAACGGCCCTGGCCCCGTTGTCAAAACTTAGGCGAGGATGTCGAGCAGTTCGCCCTGCATGTCCTGGGCGGTGCGGATCACCGCGGCGTTGGCGGCGAAGGCCGTCTTGGCGGTGACTTGCTCGACGATTTCGGAGGTCAGGTCGACCGGCTCGCCCTCCACGCCCATCCGCGCCACGCGCGAGGCCGAGGCGTCGAACCTGCGGGCCGCGGCCAGCATGCCGTACTGCGCAGTTGCGATCGGGTCCATTGGCCACCCTCCGGCAACCAAGATCGCCGACTGCGGTTAAGCCTTCGCGCAGCAGCGTAGTGAATGGCCTGTCAAGGAATGCCGGCGCTAAGCTGCGCAAGGAGGCCTTTCCATGATCCGTTCCTTCTTGATCGCCGCAGTCGCCGCCGCCTCGGCCGCTCCAGCCTTGGCGCAGGCGCCGCTTTGGCAGAACCCGCCGACCCAAACGGTCATCTGCCTCGACGTGAACGGCCAGACCCTACCGGTCTCGTGCCGGGTCCCGGCCAGCCGCCTCGATAAGCGCGAGGACATCTGCCTCTGCCATCAGGGCATGAAGGTGGACGTCCCGATCTGCCCTCCGGGCGTCAAGCCGCCGCCGGAAAACGTCGCCTATGAGAAGGCCCGCAAGGCCGCCGCCGCCAAGGACATGAGCCTGATGGGCGACATGTACGAGGGGCGGCCGATGTGCGTGGAAGGGCGTCAGACTTACTAGGGCGCCTTGCCCAGGGCCGCGTAGGTCAGCTTCTGGAACGCCGGCAGCGCGGCCCGACCGCCCATGCGCTGGCCCGTGGCGAGTTGCGCGGCCGCTTCGGGTTCCAGCGGCATGGAATTCTGGATCAGGTAGATCATCACCATGTCCTCGACCGGGTCAGCCTGCCACCAGGTGCCGAAGGCCCCTGGCCAGCCGAACGATCCCTTCGAACCGGCGCCCATCCAGGCCTGCTTTTCCGGGTCGGTGATGACTGAAACGCCCAGCCCGAAACCCTGGCCCAGCCAGAACGGGATGCCCATGAAGGGAACCTGACGCTGCTCGGGCGTGAGCTGGTTCTCGCACATCAGGGCGAGGGTCTCGGGCCGCAGATAGCGCACGCCGTCCAGTTCGCCGCCTTCCAGCATCATGCGGGCGAAGCGGAGGTAGTCGTCGGCGGTGGAGATCAGACCGCCGCCCCCTGAGCAGAACTCCGGAGCCGCGGGCAGGTGAGGGAACGAGACGTCCTGCATGGCGTCGGTCTCGGGATTGATCCGATAGAGCTTGGCCATCCGGTCCCGCTTTTCCGGCGGGCACCAGAAGTCGGTGTCATGCATGCCTAGGGGCTCTAGGATCCGCGCCTTGATGAAGTCGCGATAGGTCGTGCCCGCCGCGCGCCCGACCAAGAAGCCGAGGACGTCGGTGGCGTGGCTGTAGTGGAAGCGCTCGCCGGGCTGGTAGGAGAGGGGGAGGGAGCCGAGGGCCTCCAGCCACTCGTCGGTGGTCTTGCTCGGCCCCAGGGGTGAGCCGAGGACCTTCTCGTGAGCGTGGGCGATGGGGCCGATCGAGGTGAACCCGTAGGCCAGGCCCGACCGGTGGGTCATCAGATCATCGACGGTGATGTCGCGCGCCGCCGGGACCGTGTCCTCCAGCGGCCCGGTGGCCGAGCGCAGCACCCGCATGTCGGCGAATTCCGGCAGCCACTTGGTGATCGGGTCGTCGAGCTGAAGGACGCCCTCTTCCAGCAGCATGAGCGCCGCGACCGAGGTGATCGGCTTGGTCATGGAGGCGATGCGGAACAGGGTGTCGCGCGTCATCGGCGCCTTCGACGCCACGTCGCGATAGCCGATCGTATTGACCTGGACGACCTCGCCACGTCGCCACAGCAGGGTGACGAAGCCCGAAAGGTCGCCGGCCTCGACGACGGGCTGCAGGGCGGCCGGGATGGCCGCCAATCCTTCGGAAGAAAACCCGCCCAGAGCCTGATCGCCGTCCATTATCGCCTCGCCCAATGTCTGGAGCCCGGTCGCGTCGCCGGGCGGTGAAGCGGATATGGCTCGGCTGCCCCGGGGGACGTCAAGCGTACTCTGTTTTCGAAGCGGCCCTACTGCTGGGTCGGCGCCTCATAGGTGGCCATCATCTCGCCCTGCGCGATGGTGTGACCCTTCAGAATGTTCAGCAACTCGGCCAGTGGGGTTTCGGGGGCGACCTCCACGTGCTGATCCAGGGCGAAGACCTGGAAATAGTAGCGATGGACGCCCGTTCCGGCCGGCGGCCTAGGGCCGTACCAGCCGACATGTCCGGCGTCGTTGCGCCCTTGGATTATGGGGTGAGGTGGGTCGATGTACTCGGCCGGGGGCACCCCCTCGGGAAGGCCGCCAGCCTCGGCCGGAATGTTCCACACCATCCAGTGGATGAATGGCTTTTCCTGCGGCGCGTCCGGATCCTCAACGATCAGGGCGTAGGTTTCGGCGCCCTCGATATTGGTCCAGGTGATCGGCGGGGAGAGGTTGTCGTGATAGGCCGAATGCCGGTCCGCCAGCCGTCCATCGGTCTCCTGGGACGGAGACATCACCACGACGCCGCTCTGGTCGCGGGGCTCGACCTTGAAGATGGTGATGGTCTCGCCGGAATGGGCTGGATTGGACATTGGGCGCGCTCCTTGTGCTGCTGCACAACGGCAGGGCCTTAGCCTTGGTTGCAGCATCGCCGAAAACGGCCTAGCCCATGGAAATGGTCGCTTTGGTTCGGCGTCTGCTTCGATTGGCTCCGGTTCTCGCCATGGCGGCGGGGCTAGCGGCCTGTACTCCGCTTGCCGTCTTCGCGACGTTCACGCCACGCGATCCGGCGATCGTGCGAGCCACCAGCGAAGCCTATGGCCCGCTCCCTCGGCAATCCCTCGACGTCTATGCGCCACGCCGGATGAGCGTCGCCCGGCCGGTAGCGGTCTTCCTATACGGCGGCGGCTGGGAGAAGGGCCGCAAGTGGGACTATGGCTGGGTCGCCCAGGCGCTGGCCGCGCGCGGCTACGTCGTCGTGCTGCCGGACTACAGGCTTTATCCCAAGGCCCATTTTCCCGATTTCCTGGAGGACGGCGCGCAGGTGGTCCGCTGGGTCGTGGACAATGCCGGGGCTTATGGCGGCGACGCCTCGCGGATCGTTCTGCTCGGCCATTCGGCGGGCGCCTACAACGCCGTGATGCTGGCCGCCGATCCCAGCTATCTGCGCGCGGCCGGCGTGGAGCCGGGACGGGTGCGCGGCGTCGTCGGCCTGGCCGGCCCCTACGATTTTCTCCCCTTGCGCGGGCATATGGCCGAGGTGTTCGGCGGCGGTGATCCTCGGCAAACCCAGCCGGGGACATTCGTCGGCCCCTCCACGCCGCCGATGCTGCTGCTGACCGGGGATGCCGACACTGTCGTCAATCCGCGCAATACGGGGGCGCTGGCCAAGGCGCTTCGCAGCCAGGACGCGCAGGTCGAAACCAGGGTCTATCCGGGAGTCGGCCATAACGAAATCATGGCCGCGATCTCCCGGCCGTTCCGCGACCGGGCGGCGGTGCTCGACGACATCACGGCCTTCATGAGCAGGGTGACGGACTAGGCCAGCCTCACAGCTTCGTCAGAGCCATATCGCGGGCGCTGCGCTAGTGCTCGGAAAATCATCGGCTTTCCAGGCGACCTCCACCGCCCCGCAGCGCGGCATATTGCCGTTAGGTCAATCTTGCTGCGCAGCCGCAATTGTGATGACCACATTTCGACGCTATATCCGACGGCCCTTGAGTTTCAGGGGTGTTGTGCGCTGCACGTAGAAGGACCGCCTATGCTGGTGACCCTTATGAAGTCCAAGCTGCACCGAGCCACGGTGACGCAAGCCGATCTCGACTACGAAGGCTCGATCGCCATCGACCGTGATCTGCTGGACGCTTCGGGCATTTTTCCCCACGAACAGGTCGATGTTCTCAACATCACCACTGGCGCCCGGTTCACGACCTACGCCATCGAGGCGCCGCGCGGCTCGAAGGTGATCGGCGTCAATGGCGCGGCCGCGCGTCTGGTCCAAAAGGGCGACAAGGTCATCGTGGTGACCTACGGCATGCTGCCGGCCGAAGAGGCCCGCAATTACTCGCCCAACGTCGTGCTGCTGGACGACGGCAACGAGATCAAGAAGGCGGCGTGATACGCGTCGCCGCCACTCTCGGTCTTCTGGCGCTCCTTGCGGGCTGCGGTCCTAAGGCGCCTGAGGGGGCTGACAAGGCGGTTCTCGACGAAGCGATCTCAGTCGCCATCGGCGATCCTGGCACCTGCGTCCTGATCGGTCAGGGCGGCAAGGTCGTCTATCAATATGGCACGCACGTGGTTTGCGGCCGCAAGTTGCCGGCTTGCGACGGGCCGGGACTGCGCACCGTCGATCAACTGCTGAAAAGCGCGCCGACCACCGGCGCGCCTGAGACCGCGAGTTGCAGCAGCAACCCGGAAGGCTCGCGGCTGGTGGCCTGGGCCACCGGCCCCATCGAGGGGCGCGATCTCGTCTTCGCCGCGGTGATGGAGGGCGACCTCGTTCCGCCGGGCGTGGTCATCGCCGACAAGCTCAAAACCGCCTTCCGGCGCGGTGGGCTAGCTCCCAAGGAATAGCCCCTCCCGCGAGAGGAGGGGCCGCCTCAGGCTATTTCGCCAGTTCGTAGAGGCCGGTGATATCCACCCGCACGCTGAGTTCGCCGGCCGACACCGGCGTGGCGTCGCCCGCCTTCTCCATCCGCGCGTAGGCCATCATCGGAACCGGCGGCGGGGACGGGGCGTATCCGCCGCCTTCGCTCAGATTGACCAGCCGGACCACGCGGTGGCCGGTGGCCTTGGCGTAGAGATCGGCCTTGCCGGCCAGCGCCTTCACCGCCTGCTGGCGCGCGGCGTTCTCGGCGGCGGTCGGATCCTTCAGGCCGAAGGAGATGCCGTTCACCTGATTGGCGCCGGCCTTCACGGTGGCGTCCACCGCGGCCCCCAGCTTGGCGAGATCATTCACAGTGATCGTCACCTGGTTGGAGGCCTGATAGCCGCGCAGCCGCGGCGGTTCGTTCTGGACGTAGTCGTATTGCGCTGAGAGATTCAGCCCGGAGGTCTGGATGTCCTTCTCGGCGATCCCGGCCCCCCTCAAGGCGGCGATGACCTTGTTCATCTCCTGGCTGTTGGCGCTGAGCGCCGCCGCAGCGGTGGGGGCTTCGCTGACGACGCCGAGATTGATCGTGGCCTTGTCCGGCGCGACGCGGGTTTCGCCAAAGGCCGAGAGGTTGAGGGTGGTGGTCTGGAACATCGAATCTGCCGTGGTGCTCCGAGCGGTTTGCGCGAATGCGGCAGGCGCGGCGGCGCTGGCGAGCAGCAGGGCCATGGCGCCGGCGCGAATGATGGTCTTCATCTAGATCTCCCAAACGCCCGGGGAAGGGGCGGGTAAAGGATGCCGAACGCAACATCGCGATCGGTGGTTGCAGGTTCTGACAAAGCCAAGCTGAACGGCAGCTTTAAGGCGCGTGCAGGTCGTGGTAACGCAAGCGCCCTGCCTCGCTGCAGAGGGCCTGTAGCTCAATGGTTAGAGCCGACCGCTCATAACGGTCTGGTTGTAGGTTCGAGTCCTACCGGGCCCACCAATTCAACGCCTTGGCTACATGAGTCCCACGTTCGGCGTCTTGCCTGCCCCACCGTAAGCTGACGTGACCTGGGATCTCCGCCGGGAGGTCCGACGCATGGACATCAATCTGCTCAGCCCCGCCAGCTTCGCCGCAGGCCAGCCGCACGATCAGTTCGGCTGGCTGCGCGAGAACGCGCCGGTCCATTGGCATCCGGAGCCGGAGGGGCCGGGGTTTTGGGCTGTAACGCGTTTCGACGACGTCTGGGCGGTGGATCGCGATTTCCAGGCCTACTCCTCCGAACCGACCATCATGATCCCCGACCCGGCGGCGGAATCGGCGGCCTTCGGCCCCTACAAGATGATGCTGATGATGGATCCGCCGGACCACACGGCGTTCCGCAAGCTGATCCGGTCGGAGTTCACGCTGCCGTCTGCGAAGCTGAGGGAAGAGCGGATCAAGGGCCTGGCCAGCCAGATCGTCGATGCGGTGATCGACAAGGGCGAGTGCGATTTCGTCGAGCAGGTGGCCGGAGAAATGCCGTCCTTCGTCATCGCCGAGCTTATGGGCCTGCCGCTGGACGACGGGCGCGAGCTCTACAAGCTGACCGAGGTGATCCACACCGCGCCCGAGGCCTTGCCGCCCGGCGCCGGCGCCCAGGCGGTGATGAAGATGTTCGAGTACGGCTCGGGCGTCATTGCGGCCAAGCGGGCCAAGCCTGGCGACGACCTGGCCAGCCGCCTGCTGGCCGCCGAGGTGGACGGGCGGCGGCTGGACGACATGGAGTTCCTGCTCTTCTTCATGCTGCTGGTCGATGCGGGGGGAGACACGACCCGCAACCTGCTTTCCGGCGGGCTCCTGGCGCTCATGGAGAACCCCGACCAGCACCGTTGGCTGATGGCGGATCTGCCAAGCCGGCTGGCGCCGGCCCGCGAGGAGCTGCTGCGCTATGTGAGCCCCGTGATCTACATGCGCCGCACGGCCAAGCACGACACGGTGCTGGGCGGCCAGGCCATCGGCGAGGGGGACAAGGTGGTGATGTACTTCGGCGCGGCCAATCGCGATCCGAGTCGCTTCGATCGTCCTGAGGTCCTGGATCTGGCGCGCCCGGCCAAGGAGCACCTCGCCTTCGGCGCCGGCGCCCACAATTGCCTGGGACAGCACATCGCCCGCATCGAGATCGACGCCATGCTGATGGAGGTGCTCACCCGAATGAAGGACTTCGAACTGGCCGCCCCGGTCGAATGGCTGGCTTCGAACTTCATCTCGGGACCAAAGAGCATGCCCATCCGCTTCCGGCGCGCCGCCTAGGCGCCGCGGACGAGACATCCCGCCCGCGGCTGGCAGGATCAGGCGTCCAGCAGGCCGGTGAGGCGGCCGCGGATGATCTGCTCGGCCTCGGCCATGGTGCGCTCGATCAGTTCCTGGACGCTGGGGACGTCGTGGATCAGGCCCGCGACCATGCCGCACGACCAGCCGCCGGCGTCCATGTCGCCGTCACGCAGGATGCGTGGATAAACGCCGGCCACTTCCTCGGCTATGTCGGCGAACGTGACCTTGTCACCCAGCTCCTTTTCCTTCTCCAGCAGGCGCTCGACGCCGGCATTCACCAGCACCCGCTCGGTGTTCCGCAGCGGGCGCATGATGAGGCGGGTGTCCAGTTCGCTGGCGGCGACCAGCGCGTCCTTCACGTTCTGGTGGACCGGAGCTTCCTTGGTCGCAATGAAGCGCGTGCCCATGTTCATGCCGTCGGCTCCCATGGCGAGGGCCGCCACCAGCGAGCGGCCATCGGCCATGCCGCCCGAAGCCAGGAACGGCACCTTCAGCTCTTCACCGGCGCGGGGCAACAGGATGAAGTTGGGGACGTCGTCCTCACCCGGGTGGCCGCCGCATTCGAAGCCGTCGACACTGACCGCGTCACAACCGATGGCCTCGGCCTTGAGGGCGTGGCGGACCGAGGTGCACTTGTGGATCACCACGATGCCGGCTTCCTTCAGCATCGGCAGCCACTTGGCCGGGTTGTTGCCGGCGGTCTCGACGACCTTGACGCCGCTTTCGACAATCACCTTCACGAAGCCCGGATAGTCGGGCGGCGTCACCGCCGGGAGGAAGGTCAGGTTCACCCCGAACGGCTTGTCGGTCATCGCCTTGCAGCGCTCGATCTCGGCCTTCAGGTTCTCCGGCGTGCCTTGGGTCAGGCCGGTGATGATGCCGAGGCCGCCGGCGTTCGACACCGCCGCCGCCATTTCGGCGAAGCCGACGAAGTGCATGCCGCCTTGGACGATCGGGTGGCGGATGCCGAGCAGTTCGGTGATGCGCGTCTTCATGGTGTTCTTCCCCTGTTGGCGGCGCGCATGTGGGGGCGCGCGCGTTCACGTCCTGCATCGCCCATCGCTGGTCGGGCCGCAACCGTCGGCGATCTTTGCGGGGCTTCTGGACGCGGCCAGGGGTCTGTGCTGACTCAGCTCGCCGCAGAACACCTAGGGGAGAAACAGATGGCGTACGAGACCCTGCTCTGGGAGGTGGAGGATCGCGTCCTCACCTTGACGCTGAACCGTCCCGACCAACTCAACGCCTTCACGGTCCAGATGGCCCACGAGCTGATCGACGCCTTCGAGCGCGCAAGTGAGGACGACACTGTGGGCGCCGTGGTCGTGACCGGGGCGGGCAGGGCCTTCTGCGCCGGCATGGACCTGTCGAGGCCTGGCAACGTGTTCGGGTTGGACGAAAGCCTGACGCCTGACTTCACGGACATGCAGGAGCGGCTGGAGGATCCGGCCATTCGCGACGGCGTGCGCGACACTGGCGGTCGCGTCACCCTGGCGATCTTCAACTGCAAGAAGCCGGTCATCGCGGCTGTCAATGGCGCGGCGGTCGGGATCGGGGCCACCATGACCCTGGCCATGGACATCCGCATGGCCTCCGAAAAGGCGCGGGTCGGCTTCGTCTTCGGCAAGCTGGGCATCGTGCCGGAAGCCTGCTCGAGCTGGTTCCTGCCCAGGCTGGTCGGGCCGCAGCAGGCGCTGGAATGGGTGCGGTCGGCCGACATCTTCGATGCGGCCGAGGCCCTGCGCGGCGGGCTGGTCCGATCGGTTCATGCGCCGGAAGACCTCCTGGCCGAGGCCCAGGCGTTGGCGCGCAAGTTCATCGCCGGCCGCTCGGCGGTGGCTGTGGCCCTGACCCGCCAGATGATGATCCGCAACGCCGCCCAACCGCATCCGCTGGAGGCTCACCGGGTCGATTCCCTGGCGATGTTCTACACGAGCGTCGGAGATGGAAAGGAAGGTGTCGCCGCGTTCCTGGAGAAGCGCGAGCCGGCCTTCGAAGGCCGCGCCTCGCAGATGCCGCCCTTTTATCCGTGGGAGTGAGTGCGGCCGCCGCGCGCCTTTTCGTTCAAACAAATGTTTGAGGCGGGGAGGGAGCGATCTAAGGTCTAAGACGGCGAGCGCCCCCAGCGCCGCGCTCGCCCGCATTCGGAGGACGCCCCATGAGCTTTTCAACGCCCCTCAGCCTCGCCGGCCCGCTGCGCCGGCCGCATCAGATGCTGGCCGACCAGCAGTATGGAGGGCACTCGTCGATCCATGACGACGCCATGGCCGAGAAGCTGGGCTTCCGGGCCGGCCCCATCGAGGGACCGACGCACTTCAGCCAGTTCCAGCCGCTGCTGGCCAAGATCTGGGGGCAGCGTTGGTTCGAGAGCGGCTGCATCTCTTCGCACTTCCTGAACATGGTGGTGGAGGGGGAGGAGGTCCGCGCCTTCGCCGAAATCCCCGCCGAGGGCGCAACCTCGACACGGGTCTGGGCCGAGAAGGCCGATGGCACGCCGGTGCTGGAGGCCAGCGCCAGCGTCGGCCCGCAGGCCACGCCTAGCCTGCTCGAGGCCCGCATGGTCGCGCTGCGCCCGCCTGGAAAACTGCTGATCCTGGAGGACCTGGCGGTCGGCATGACCGGCGCGAAGGAAGAACGCGTCCGTATGGACGCAGATCAGAACATGGGCGCGCTCTATCCTTTCAGCCTCAATCAGAAGCTGGCCGTGATCACCGAAAAATCGCCCTGGTATTCCGATCCTGCGGCCTCGCCCTGGGGCCGCGCGATCATCCCGTTCGAGATGTTGAGCGTGCTCTTCGAGTACTCAAGCCGTGAGGCCGCCTTCCCGGTGAAGGGACCCGCGGTCGGGCTTTTCGCCGATCAGCAGATCCGCGTGATCGACGGCCCGCTGTTCGTGGGCGAGGAATATGTGCTGCGGCGCGAGGTCGTGGCGCTGGCTGAGAGCCGCCGCACCGAGTCCTATTGGGTGCGCACCAGCGTCTTCGACGCCAGCGGGCAAAAGCAGGTCGCCGAGATGCTGCTCAACCACGCCAGCCTCAAGCACTCCTACGCCGGCTACGCCGACGCCGCCCAAGCCTGACCGGGGAAGGACATCCAATGGAAGTGAAGGACAAGGTCGTCGTCGTCACCGGCGCCGCCGAAGGCATCGGTGCGGCGCTGGCTCGCCGGTTCGCTCGTGACGGTGCGAAGGCCGTGATCGTGGCCGACCGCAATGGCGAGGGCGCGGCCTCCGTAGCTCGTGAGATCGGCGGCGAAGCCGTGACGCTGGACGTGAGCGACGGCGAAGCGGTCGCGGCCATGGTCGCCGATATCGAGGCTCGGCATGGCGGCATCGATCTCTTTTGCTCGAACGCAGGGGTCGGCGACGGCGATCCCGACAAGCAGAACGCCGCCTCGTCGCCCGACGCGGTGTGGGAGCGGGCTTGGAAGGTCAACGTGATGGCGCACGTCCACGCCGCACGCGCGGTCGTCCCAGGCATGCGCGCGCGGGGCGGTGGCTATCTGCTGAACACAATCTCTGCGGCGGGTCTGCTCTCTCAGATCGGCGGGGCCGTCTATTCGACCACCAAGCATGCGGCCGTCGGCTTTGCGGAGTCGCTCGCGATCACCCACGGCGATCACGGCATCAAGGTCTCCATCCTTTGCCCGCAGGGCGTCGACACCGCCATGCTCCGCCAGGGGGATTCGGCTTCCCAGCCCCAGAACCTTGACGGCGTGCTGAGCCCGGATGAGGTGGCCGAGAGCGTCGTGCAGGGCCTGGCGGCGGAAAACTTCCTGATCCTGCCGCACCCGGTGGTGCTGACCTACATGCAGCGCAAGGCGGGGGATTACGACCGCTGGCTTGGCGGTATGCGCAGGCTCCGGGCCAAGATGTTCGGCTAGCCTCTGCGAAGTGTCGGGGGCCCGGCGAGGGCCCCCGAAAGCGCCTAGAAACGGCGTCCGAGACCGACCGAAACCACCCAAGGGTCGAGCTCGACCTTGCTCTTCAGCGCTCCGCCGTTGATCTGGGCGTCGGTCTTGACGAAGATCTTCTTTACGTCGGCGTTCAGGAACCACTGCTCGTTGATCGCGACGTCCGCGCCCGCCTGCAGCGCCAGGCCAAGGGCATTGTCCAGATCGACCTGGAAGCCGTTCTTGTCCTTGCCGCTGAAGAACACCATCGCGTTCACGCCAGCCCCGACATAAGGGCTGAAGTTTCCCGAACTGAGCGGCCGGTACTGCACGGTCACCACGGGCGGGAGGACCCAGGTTTCGTGCACCGCAATGTCAGTGGCCGGACCTTTGGCGCGGATCTCGTGCTGCGTGGCGCCTAGGATTGCTTCGACCGCGACCTTGTCGTCAGGAAGTAGGTGAAGCCTAGGGTCGGCATGACATCGTCGCCGACATCCACGTGGAGGCCCGTCGCTGCGCCGCCGGCCGTGGTGATCGCGTCGTCGGCCGGTGAGCTCACGCTGGTGGCGCGTAGGGTGACGATCAGGTCCCCCTTGGCGGGAACGCCCTGTGCGGCGGCAAGGCCGGGAGCCGCCAGGCACAGCGCAGCGGCCGAAGCAGCCAGGAACGTGACTTTCATGTTCTATCCCCTGCCGCTGCGTCGGCGCGTGGGGCGCCTTTGGACTCTCGCAAACGGCGGGGGATGTGTCAGTCAGGCTTCGCAGCTTCGCATTGACGAAGCGCAAGGCGACGTCCGGCCGCCGCGGTGAGCAGGAGAAGGCCGAGCGCCGCCAAGCCCACCGTCGCCGGGCACCAGGCGCAGTGTGGCGTAGCGCCGTCGCCGCAGATCGGGCCCATGATCTGGATCGTCTGGATATGCCGCCAGGCGAACTGCGCGCTGACGGCCGCCGCCGCCAGGCCGGTCAGGCCGGCCAGCAAGGTCATTTCGGTTTTTTGCGACATGAGGGCTCTCTCGACCGTAACGCCCGCAGTCTGAGCGTTGCGGCGCGGGGGCCATTGACCAAAGTCAAAGCGCTCACCCCCCGCGTAGTGGAGACAGGCCCCGACGGCGCAACAGCCAGCGACGGGGGACTATGTCTGTTCAATCGGCCCAAGAGGACGGAGCGCCACTGAATGCGCTGGTCCTATATTTCCTGACAGCGGCGCTCACGTTGTGCGCGCTGGTCGCCACGGCGTTCTCGGACGATCGGCTGTTCCGCTTCCAGGGATGGATCTTCGTGATCGCTGGCCTGGCCGCGAGCGCGGTCATGACGGTCATCCTGCCGTCCGGCAAATTGCGCGCGCCGCAGAACGAGTACGCCGACGGCGTGGTTCGCGCCGGCGTCATCGCCACCATGTTCTGGGCCGTGGCCGGCCTGACCGCAGGGGTCTTCATCGCCGCGCAGCTCTCCTGGCCGACGCTCCTCTATTTTCCTGAGGCAGGCTGGCTGAACTTCGGCCGGCTGCGGCCGCTGCACACCTCGGCCGTGATCTTCGCCTTCGGCGGCAACGCGCTGATGGCGACCTCCTTCTATGTCGTCCAGCGCACCTGCCGCGCGCGGCTGGCCGGCGGCGCCTGGCCCTGGTTCGTGTTCTGGGGCTATCAGCTCTTCATCGTCCTGGCCGCCACCGGCTACATGGCCGGGATCACCCAGAGCCGCGAGTACGCAGAGCCTGAGTGGCTCACCGATCTTTGGCTGACCATCGTCTGGGTCGGTTACCTGCTCGTCTTCCTAGGCACGATCTGGAAGCGGAAAGAGCCGCACATCTACGTGGCAAACTGGTTCTATCTGGCGTTCATCGTCACGATCGCGCTGCTGCACATCGTCAACAACCTGGCCCTGCCGGTCAGCCCGCTCTCCAGCCGCAGCTACTCCCTGTTCGCAGGCGTCCAGGATGCGCTGATCCAGTGGTGGTATGGCCACAACGCCGTCGGCTTCTTCCTGACCGCCGGCTTCCTGGCGATGATGTACTACTTCGTGCCCAAGCGCGCGGAGCGGCCGGTTTATTCCTATCGCCTGTCGATCGTCCACTTCTGGTCGCTGATCTTCATCTACATCTGGGCCGGCCCGCACCACCTGCACTACACGGCGCTGCCGCAGTGGGCGCAGACCCTGGGCATGACCTTCTCGATCATGTTGTGGATGCCGTCCTGGGGCGGGATGATCAACGGGCTGATGACCCTGTCGGGCGCGTGGGACAAGCTGCGCACCGACCCGGTGATCCGGATGATGGCCGTCTCGATCGCCTTCTACGGCATGGCGACCTTCGAAGGCCCGCTGATGTCGATCCGCGAGGTCAACGCCCTCAGCCACTACACGGACTGGACGATCGGCCACGTGCACTCGGGCGCGCTGGGCTGGGTCGGCTTCATCTCTTTCGGCGCCGTCTACTGCCTCGTGCCGTGGCTCTGGAAGAAGGAGCGCCTCTACTCCAACACCCTGGTGGAGTGGCACTTCTGGATCGCGACCACTGGCCTGCTGCTCTACATCGCCGCGATGTGGGTGTCAGGCATCATGGAAGGCCTGATGTGGCGCGAGTACACGCCCCAAGGCTTCCTCGCCAATTCCTTCGTGGAAACCGTTTCGGCCAAGCACATCGAGAACGTCATCCGGACGGTCGGGGGGCTCATGTACCTCTCCGGCGCGGTGATCATGGCCTACAACCTGTGGCGTACGATCCGCATGGAGAGCCGGGCGACTGACGCCCAGGCACTCGGCGGTCCCGCCCCCGCGCTCGTCGCGGCCGAGTAGGGGACTCAGTCATGTGGAAGAAGCATGGAACACTGGAGCGGAACTCGCTCCCGCTCATCATCGCCATCCTGATCGTCGTCTCGATCGGCGGCATCGTCGAGATCTCGCCGCTCTTCTATCTGGAGAGCACGATCGAGAAGGTGGAGGGCGTGCGTCCCTACACGCCGCTGGAGCTCGAGGGGCGCGACATCTACGTCCGCGAGGGCTGCTACGTCTGTCACTCGCAGATGATCCGCCCGCTGCGCGACGAGGTGGAACGCTACGGCCACTACAGCCTGGCCGCCGAGAGCATGTACGACCACCCGTTCCAGTGGGGATCGAAGCGCACTGGCCCTGACCTGGCCCGCGTCGGCGGCAAGTACTCCGACGCCTGGCACAAGGACCACCTGATCGATCCGCGCTCGGTGGTGCCCGAGTCCGTCATGCCGCCCTACGCCTTCCTGGCGGACAAGGAGCTCGACTACCGGAACGTCGTCGAGAAGGTCCGGGCGATGAACAAGGTCGGCGTGCCCTACACCCAGGACATGATCGACAACGCCAAGGAAGACCTGGAGACCCAGGCCGATCCCTTCGCGGCCTCGACCAAGATGCGCGGCCGCTATGGCGAGAAGCTCATTCAGCGGGACTTCGATGGCGATCCGGACCGGATCACGGAGATGGACGCCCTGGTGGCCTATCTCCAGATGCTGGGGACCCTGGTCGACTTCCGCACCTACAAGGCCGAGGCCGCGGAGAACCTGCGATGA
>JAEXKM010000115.1 GCA_023445705.1 Pseudomonadota bacterium | reverse complement strand
CGTGGGACCCGCCCGAGCTTGAGGTTCGAGGTCGGGCAGATGTTGAGGCGCACGCCAGCTTCGGCGAGCGCGCGCATCACCTGAGGAGACTGCGCTGCGGCGATCCCGTGCTGCACCTCGTCCAACTCGAGCAGTTCGACCGCCCGCCAGACGTCGTCGGCCGTCCCCCATTCGCCCACGTGGGCCTTGAGTCTGAGTCCGGCGTCCTTGGCGCGGCGATAGAGGGGCGCGAAGGCCTCGATAGGCTGGGCGAGCTCGTCGCCGGAGAGATCGAGCGCCTGGAAGCAGCCGAGCTCAAGCATCGGCGCCATCCAGTAATCCAACGCGCGGATCGGGCAATGCCGCGAAAAGCTCATCTGCGGGATCCACTCGATAGCTGGCCCGCCAGCCGCATGTGCGGCTGTCAGAAGCGACCAGACGGCCTGGGCGGAGTGGTCGTGAAGCGTGATTTCCCAGACGTCCGCGCCGACCTCGAGACGGGTGACGCCGTCCTTGCGGGCCTGGACGAACGTCGCTTCGAAGGCCAGGGCGCGGCCCTCGGGGCGACGGAAAAGGCCGCCTGTCTGCGTCTCGGCCCAGGCATGCATTTCGTCCATCGAGGCCAGGACGCCTTCCAAGGGGGCTATGTCGTGGCCGGTGCGCTGGCGGATGAAGTCACGGCACCCGCCGAGCACCGCGTGTATGTGCAGGTCGGCTTTCGGCGCGGCGCGAACGCCGTCGAGGTCGCCCGCCTCCAGCGCGGCTTGGAGCAGGCTGGTCATGATCGTGGCCCGAAGGGGCCGACGAACCTAGGCCCGCCAGGAGTCCAGCACGGCTTCGGCGGTGGCGTCCAGTTCGGCGTCGGTCCAGCGGCGGCCCTTGAGCTCGGTCTTCAGCATGTTGCCGACCGGGGCGAAGAACAGGTTGGCCAGGAGGTCGCCTGGCAGGTTCTTGAAGAGACCGCGCTCGATACCTGCCGATCGCAGGCGCCCGACGGCCCCGGCGATCTGCTCGTGAGCCGCGCCGCCTTCGCGCTTGGAGAGCGAGGACTCGGCGAAGCGTTGGCCGAACATGAAGGCGTCGGCGTCGGACCGGTACGTCTCGTAGAGCTTGCGCCAGACGCGTTTGAGACGGGCGTCGGGCGCCTCGTCCCCGGTCTCGCCGTCGCTGATGGCCTCGAAGACGGCGCGCTTGATGCCGCGATAGACCTCGATCAGCAGGTCGTCCTTGGAGGGGAAGTGGCGATAGAGGGTGCCCTCGGCGACGCCCGCGGCGCCGGCGATGGCCGCGGTGGTGGCCGCTTCCAGCCCATCGCGCGCGGCAATCTCGAGGGCCGCTCGCAGCAGCTTTTCCCGGGTCGTGGTCGGCGTGGTGAGCATGGGCTCACAAATTGTCGGCCCGGGCGCCATGTCAAGCCTGCGCAAGGGTCGCACCCTCGGCTAGAACGGGGTTCAACGAGAACAGGGAGTGGAAAATGGACCTGAGACTGAAGGGCAAGAAGGTCGTCGTCACCGGCGGATCGCGAGGCATCGGGCGGTCGATCGCCGACCTGTTCGCCGAAGAGGGCGCGGACGTGGCGATCTGTGCGCGAAACGCCGATCAGGTGGCGTCCGCGGTCGAGGCGCTGAAGGCCAAGGGCGTCAACGCCTGGGGCCAGGCTACGGACATCGCCGACGGCCCAGCGCTGAAGGCCTTCGTGACCAAGGCCGGCGAGACCCTCGGCGGAATCGACGTCATGGTTTCCAACGCCAGCGCCCTGGTTCAGGGAAGCGGCGAGGCCGAGTGGCAGGCCATGTTCGAGATCGATGTCCTGGGCGCGGTGCGCACCTTCGAGGCGGCGCGGCCGTTCCTGGAAAAGGCCGGTGAAGCCAACGGCGATGCTGCCTTCCTGATCACCGCCTCGGTTTCGGCGGCCGAGGCCAGCAACGCCTCGTCGTACGGGGCGATGAAGGCGGCGCTGATCCACTACGCCAAGGGGCTGGCGCGGGAGAATGCGGCCAAGCACATCCGCGCCAATGTCATCTCGCCGGGCACGGTGTTCTTCGAGGGCGGCGTCTGGGGGAACGTGAAGGCAGGCATGCCGCAGTTCTTCGAGCAGATGATCAAGCGCAACCCGACCGGTCGCATGGCGAGCCCGGAAGAAGTGGCCGCCGCGACCGTATTCCTGGCCAGCCCGCGCTCGGCCTTCACGACCGGCATCAACATGCTGGTGGATGGGGCGATCTCGGCGCGTGTGAACTACTGAGGGCAAGCCGTTGGAATACGAATATTTTCAAGTCACCCTGGGCCGCGATCGGGCGGCCCAGAAGGCGCTGGCCGATCATCTCCATGCGCGGGCTGAGACGCGGGCTGTGTTCGCGCCGCTGCTGGGCTTTGCCTCCGACCAGGCTTTGGTGCTGATGGCGGCGGGCGGAGATCTGGCCGGCGCGCCTGGCGTAGTGGCCAGCGCGCGTCACCGCCTGGCCCCGACCTTGCGGCCGACGGACGATGGTCCGCCCATGGCCGGCGGGATCTATGTCCACAACTGGTTCACCATCGACGGCGAGGCGGCGGACGAGTTCGTGCGGCTGTCGGGCGAGGCATGGCCCGATTTCGAGCGTCGGTTCGAGACCAAGATCCACGGCCTTTTCCTGGCCGAGGAGAGCGCCGAGGATCGATCGTCGGGCGCTCGCCGGTTGCTGTTGATGACCCGCTATCGGGACCTGGGCGAATGGCAGGTCTCGCGCGACCCGACCAGCGATGCGATGCAGGTGTTCCTGCGGCGGCGGGAACTGACCCGGGTGTCCCTGGCGCGTGCGTGCGTGCTCATGCCTCGCTGAGCGCTTGGCGCACGACGGGGGCGACCCAGTCGTCTTCCAGGCTCTTGAGCGGATGGGAGCCAGTGACCTGGCCCATGAAGGGCGGCCAGATGTTGTAGCCGAGCAGCGAACGGAGGCTCGGCGACATGGCCTTCACCCGTTCCCGAGGGACGCCGAGGTAGAAGTTCTCCTGGGTGCGGCCCCAGGGCTCGCAGTATTGGTTGGTGAAGGCCAGGCGGGGGGCGTTGCTGCGGTTGGCGCCGCCACGGTGGATTAGGGTGCCCTGGAAGACGATGGCCGAGCCGGCAGGCATGATGACCGGCCGCAGCATCTTCACCGTCTCCTTCGGATCCAGGGCCGCGATCTGCGCGTCGCTCCACAGGTGGCTGCCGGGAATGATGTCCGTTGCGCCGTTGGTGTCGGTGAAGGGGTCGATGGCGCCGATCACCGACAGGCTGATGGCGGGACGAGGCCGTGGTTGGCGGTAGAAACTGTCGTCAGTGTGCAGGGCTTGCGCTGCTTCGCCCGGATAGATGCAGATCGCCTGGCTGGCGGTGAGCAGATAGCCGGGCTGCAGGAAGCGGTCGAGCAGGGCCAGAATGCGCGGTTCTTCTGTCAGGCGCTCGAACACCCGGCCGCGGGCGACGAGCGTATAAACCCGCTCGGTGGTGAAGCCCTCAAAGGCGTTGCGGCCGTGGTGGGAGCCGAGGTGAGGGGCGAGGGCGGCGCGAGCCTCTTTCAACGTTGCAGCGTCGGCCAGGTCCTCGATGACCGTGTATCCGTCGGCGGTCAGGCGCTGGACGTGGGCTTCCAGGTCGAACGGCATCGGCGCGCTCCTTTTCCCGAGTGTCACCCAAAGCTTGGCAGGGTGAGGCCGGGTCTTTCATTGTCCCAGATCATCGAGATGATACGCCAGCGGCCGTCCGTCTCGCGAAAGAGCTGGATGGAGTTGACGCCGCGGCGCTCCGGCGTGGCGTCGTCCGGCGAGGTCTTGGCCTCGTAGGCGCTCCAGACGTGCGCCATATTGCCGAAGACATCGATCTTCCGCGCGATCTCGACCTCATAAAAGGGATTGGCGGCGAAAAAGGGCTCGACGTCGGTGCGGTAGTCCGCCTGGCCCATGATCCTGAGCTGGGGGCGGCCGTCCTCGGAAAGCCAGGTGCGCATCTGGCGCGCCTCGGGGTGGAAAACCTCCGCCTGGAGCGCCCAGTCGCGCGGTCCGGCGGGGCCAGAGATCATGGCGTACATCGCGTCGATGACGGCGCCGATGTCGGTGGGATCGAAAGGCAGAGGCTTCATGCGAAACGAGCCTAGGCCGTAAGCCCAGGCTCGCCAAACGCTTCGCGACGAAACCGGTCAGACCCGCTTGGGAATGACCACCTTCATCGACTCATAGCCTTTCACGAAGGTCGAATAGATCCGCTTGGGCTCATCGATCAGATGGATCTCCGGGAAGCGCTTCATGATCTCTTCCCAGATAATCTGCAGTTGCAGTTCGGCCAGGCGGTTGCCCACGCAGCGGTGGATGCCGAAGCCGAAAGACATGTGGTTGCGGGGCCGCGCGCGGTCGATGATGTAGTCGTTCGGACGCTCGATGACCTCTTCGTCGCGGTTGCCCGAGACGTACCACATGACGACCTTGTCGCCTTCGCGGATCTGCTTGCCCTGGAACTCGAAGTCCTGGGTGGCGCGGCGGCGCATGTGCGCCAGCGGGGTCTGCCAGCGGATGGTCTCGGAGACCATCGAGGGGATCAGGCCGGGGTTCTCGCGCAGCTTCTTGTACTGATCGGGGTTCTGGTTCAGCGCCAGGATCGAGCCCGAGATGGTGTTCCGCGTGGTGTCGTTGCCGCCGACGGTCAGCAGCACGACGTTGCCGAAGTACTCGCGGGGCGACATGTCCCGGGTGTCGGCGCCGTGGGCCAGCATCGAGATCAGGTCGCCGGTCGGTTCGGCGTTGACCCGCTCGTTCCAACGCTCGGTGAAGTAGGCGTGGTACTCGATGAAGATCTGCATCTTCTGCTCGAGGGTGTCGATCAGGCCGTGGCCGGGAACGGCGGTCACCACGTCGGACCAGTAGGTCAGCTTGCGGCGGTCCGCCTGGTCGATGCCGAACAGAGTGGCCAGGGTCATGGCCGTCAGTTCCATCGAGACCTTGTCGACCCAGTCGAACTCTTCGCCGATCGGTAGTTCGTCGAGGATCTTCGCGGCGCGTTCACGGATCAGCGGGCCGAGGATCTGGAGGTTGGTGGGCGAGACGGCCGGGCTGACGGTCTTGCGCTGGATGTCGTGCTTGGGCGGATCCATCGCGATGAACATCGGCAGCGGACCTTCGTCGCCGTTCTGGTCGGCGATGGTGATGCCCGGCTCGGAGGAGAACACCTGGTGGTTCGTGTCGACCGCCATGATGTCGTTGTACTTGGTGACCGACCAGTAGGGGCCGTATTCGCTGTCGGCCGTGTAGTGGACGGGGTCTTCCTTGCGGAGACGCTCGAAGTTCCACCACATCTCGTTGGCCTGGAAGAGGGCCGGTTGGGCGGGATTGATCTGGTCCAGCGGGGTCGAATAGGCCAGCGCCCGCGCGTCCTTGGTCAGATCGATGTTGCCGTCGCTCATAAAACTCCTCCTCCAGTTCGGATGCGTCCCAGGTCTCGGGCCAAAGATGACGCTGGCGTCAAGTTTAGCGCGCCTTTCCACAGCCGTCTCATCCGATCTGCGTTCGAATGCAGATTTTCTGTCGTTTTAAAGTCCATAGAAATGATAGGAATTGGCTTCGAGCGACAGCGGAGGCTTTGAAGCATGGCGGGTCGGCCTACGGTCGCGGTGGTAGGAGCGGGGTTTTCCGGGCTGCTCACGGCCCTGCATCTGGCGGCCGATCCCGAGGGGCCGGTCGTGCGGTTGATCGAGCGAGGCGGAGCCTTTGCACGGGGTGCGGCCTACTCGACCGCCAACCCCGACCATCTGCTGAACGTGCGGGTGGCCAATATGAGCGCCTATCCGAACGAGCCTGACCACTTCACGCGCTGGCTGTCCGAGCACGAGGGCTGGAGTTCGCACGGGGGATTCGTGACCCGCGGGGTCTATGGAGACTACCTGCAGGACCTGCTGCGCAAGGCGTTGGAGAACACGGTGGCCGGCCGGCTGCTGCTGGAGCACGACGAGGCGGTGGACATCGAGCCGGCGGGCGCTGGCTGGCGTGTGCGGTTGGCCTTGGGGCGGACCATCGAGGCCGCCGCGGTGGTGCTGGCGCTGGGCGTCCTGCGGCCGGCCCCACCGCCAGTGGCGAGCGATGCCTTGCTGGAGTCGGGCCGGTACGTCGGCGATCCCTGGGATCCCAATACGCGCCTGGACGAAGCGGCAGCCGACGTCCTGCTGCTGGGGACCGGCCTGACCATGATCGACACGGCGGTCAGCCTATGGCGGCCGGGCCGGCGGTTCTGGGCCATATCGCGCCGTGGCCTGACGCCAAGGCCGCATGCGTCCACGGGGGAGGAGCCGGCCATTCCGACGAAAGGGACGCCTCTGCAGTTGCTGCGCGCCGTGCGCGCCGCTTCGCCGGACGGCCGCTGGCGGGAAGCGATCGACGCGCTGAGGCCGGACGTGCAGTCCATCTGGCTGGGCTGGAGCCTGGCGGAGCGCCGGGCCTTCCTGCGTCACCTGCGACCCTGGTGGGACGTGCACAGGCATCGCCTGGCCCCCAGCGTCGCGCGGCGGATCGGCCTGATGATGCGGGGGCGTGAGCTTGTGGTGCGGGCAGGCGAGATCACCGGGCTGGAGCTGGCCAAGGACGGCGTCGAGGCCGTGTGGCGCCCGCGTGGCGGGCTGATGACCCGCCGGCTGGCTGTGGACGCGGTGGTGAACTGCGCTGGCCTGCTGGGCGATCTCGCCCAGACCCGCGATCCGCTGCTGGCGCGCTTGCTGGAACGGGGCCGAATGCGGCCGGATCCTTGCCGTCTGGGGGCGGACGTGGACGCCGGTTCGCGGCTGATCGGCGCTGACGGCGCCTCTCAACCTGGGCTGTTTGCAGTTGGTCCGCTTACCCGCGGGGCCTTCTGGGAGATCACCTCGGTGCCAGATATCCGGAGCCAGGCGGCCGGCGCCGCACAGACGATCCTGTCGGGCCTTCGCCGGGCTCACGCGGCGTGAGCAGGCGGTCTTGTAGGGCCAGCGCGGACGGGTCTATGACCATCGTCTGGGCAGACGAGAGACATGGCCATGCGCGAGGCAGGCGTCACCGTGGGGGCGGGGCGGCCCACCATCAATGATGTGGCGCGGCTGGCTGGCGTATCGAAGAAGACGGTCTCGCGGGTGATCAACGACAGTCCGCAGGTCCAGGCGCGCACCAGGCAGGCCGTGCAGGCGATCATCGAAAAGACCGGCTATGTTCCGGACCCGCACGCCCGGAGCCTGGCGCTCGGCAAGGCGCTGCTGATCGGCCTGGTCTATGAGCGCGGTGACACGACCGGGGTCCTCGAAATTCAGCAAGGGCTGTTGGATGGTCTAACGGGGTCCGGGTTCGAACTGGTGGTTCGCTGTTTCGATCACGATGGGCCGGAGCTGGCCGACGGCCTGCGCGCCTTCGCCGACGGCCAGAAGCTGTTCGGGCTGGTGCTGGCGCCGTCGATGGCCAGCCACGAGGCGCTAAATCTGTGGCTTATGACCCTGAATTGCCGGTGCCTGCCCCTGGCGCCCGGAGGGGGGCGAGACCCGCTGTCGATGGGGCGGGCGGCTGCCCAGCGCCTGGTGGGACCCAAGGCGATGAACGGAACGGCTGAAGACGCGGGTCGTTGATCTGGCTCCAGGAAGGGAGTCCGAGATGAAGCTCAGCCTGATCGCCGCCAGCGTGGCGAGCCTTGCTTTGACCGCGGCCTGTGACCAGCGGCCCGAGCCCACGGGGGAAAAGACGGGCGCGGCCATGCCCGACACCAGCCAGCCGACGCCCGTCCCCGGACCGGCGAAGATCGGGGCGCCGGACGCCGGCGACACCGGCGTCGTACCGGCCGATGGTTCCCAGGCTCCAATGCAGGCCACGCCGCCGGCCGAGCAGCCACCGCCGGCGCCTGCGGCGAAGTAGCGACATAAATCGGTCGAGCGGCCGGACCGTCAGTGTAAGAGAGCTCCAGGTCACGGCTTGGAGCCCCTGATGAACTGGAAGTCCTTGTTGCTCGGCGCCTGCGCGCCGCTTCTGCTGGCCGCCTGTGCGACCGCGCCGAGCGCGGACAGGACCGTCGCGGCCGCGTCCGCGGGTAAGCCAAAGTATGGGAGCTTCGGGTTCGACGAGGCTGGCATGGACCTCAGCGTCGCGCCGGGAGACGACTTCTACGCCTACGCCAACGGTGGCTGGATGAAGACGACCGAGATTCCGGCCGATCGTGGCAGCTACGCGACTTTCACGACGTTGGCGGACCTGGCCGCGGAACGGACGCGGGCCATCGTGGAGGACGCGGCCAAGGCCCAGGCCCCCGAAGGCTCCAATACCCAGAAGATCGGCGACTACTATGCGAGCTTCATGGACGAGGCGGCGATCGAGGCGGCGGGCGCCGCGCCGCTTAAGCCGGAGCTGGATCGAGTGGCGGCGATCCGCACGCGCGCGGACCTATCCCGCGAGCTTGGGGCGACGCTTCGCGCCGATGTCGATGCGCTGAACGCCACCGACTACACGACCGATCGCCTCTTTGGCCTGTGGGTGGCCGAGGACATGAACGACGCCTCGAAGTACCGGCCCTACCTGATGCAGGGCGGTCTCTGGATGCCCGACCGCGCCTATTACCTCGACCAGGCTCCGCGATTCCAGGAGCTGAGGGCGAAGTACAAGGCGCATGTGGCCAGGATGTTCGCCCTGGCCGGCTTTACGGACGGCGCGCGGCGGGCAGAGCGCGTGCTGGCGTTGGAAACGGCGATCGCCAAGGCTCACTGGACGGTCGACGAGACGGGCGACGTCGCCAAGGCCAACAATGTCTGGAGCCGCGCGGACCTTTTCACCCAAGCGCCGGGGATGGACTGGGACGCGTGGCTGCGAGGCTCCGGCTTGGAGCAGCAGCCGGTATTCGGACCCTGGCAGCCGAGCGCGTTCGCCGGGATCTCGAAGCTGGTGGGAAACCAGCCGATCGCGACGTGGAAGGACTATCTGGCGTTCCACGCCATCGCCCGCGGTGCGCCCTATCTGTCGAAGGCCTTTGCGGACGAGTCTTTCGCCTTCAACGGCACGGCCCTGGCCGGCACGCCCCAGCAGCGCGAGCGTTGGAAACGCGGGGTCGACAATACCAGCGTCGCGCTCGGCGAGGCGGTCGGGAAGCTCTATGTCGAACGGCACTTCACCCCGCAGGCCAAGGCGCAGATGCAGGAGATGGTCCGCAACATCCTGGTCGCCTTCGATGCCCGGATCGATCGTCTCGACTGGATGAGCCCGGAGACCAAGACCAAGGCCAGGGAGAAGCTGAAAGGCTTCCGCGTCGGGGTCGGCTATCCCGACAAGTGGCGTGACTATTCAGGGCTGCAGGTGGCCCGAGACGACGCCTACGGCAACTGGGAGCGGGCCGAGCTGTTCGAGTACCGGCGCAATCTCCGTAAGCTCGGGGGGCCGGTAGATCGCGACGAGTGGTGGATGACGCCGCAGACCGTCAACGCCTTGAACCTGCCGATGCAGAACATGATCGTGTTCCCAGCCGCGATCTTGGAGCCGACCTTCTTCGATCCCAACGCGGACGCCGCGGTGAACTATGGGGCGATCGGCGGTGTCATCGGCCACGAGGTCGTCCACGGCTTCGACGACACCGGGGCGCTGTTCGACGCGAAGGGCGACCTGCGCAACTGGTGGACGGACGCGGACATGGCGCAGTTCAGGGCTCGCGGTCAGGCTCTGGCCGACCAGTACAGCGCCTACGAACCCTTGCCGGGGCTGCATCTGAACGGTCAGCAGGTTCTGGGCGAGAACATCGCCGACCTTGCCGGCCTGGCGGTGGCGTACGACGCCTATCACCTTTCGCTGAAGGGCAAGGCGGCGCCGGTGCTCGATGGGTTCACCCCCGACCAGAGGTTCTACTTCGGCTGGGCGCAGAACTACCGTGCCAAGTTTCGCGAGGCCTCGCTGCGGCGGAGCGTATTGTCTGGCGTCCATTCGCCGGGCGAGTACCGGGCGCAGACCGTGCGCAATCAGGATCCGTGGTATCGCGCATTCAACGTCAGGCCGGGCCAAGGGCTCTACCTGACCCCCGACCAGCGGGTGAAGATCTGGTAGGTCGGCTCATCCATATCGAGGATCCGTCCGATCCGCGGATCGCGGCCTATCGAGACGTACGCGAGCGCGACCTGGTGGGCCGCCAGGGGCTGTTCGTCGCAGAGGGAGAGGTGGTTCTGCGCGTCCTGGCGCGCTCGCCGTTGGCGCGGCCGCAGTCGCTGCTGCTGGCCGAGAAGCGCGTCGCCGCGCTCACCGACGTGATCGAGGTGCTGGCGGATGACACCCCGGTCTATTGCGCCGGCCAGGCGGTGATGGATGCGGTGGTCGGCTTTCCGATCCATCGCGGCATCCTGGCCCTGGGGCGCAGGACACGGGAGCCGACGGTGGCCGAACTGGTCGCCGGACTGCCGGAGGAGACGGTGGTCCTGGTCGCGTGCGGCATCGCCAATCACGACAATATGGGCGGCCTGTTCCGGAACGCGGCGGCGTTCGGGGCGGATGCGGTGGTGCTGGACGCAGATTGCTGCGATCCGCTTTACCGCAAGGCTATCCGCGTGTCGGTCGGCGCCGCCTTCGTCAAGCCGTTCGCCCGCGCAGTGGCGGGCGAGGATCTGCTGGGCGCGCTGGCGGCGGCGGGGTTAGAACTGCTGGCCCTCAGTCCAGGCGGCGCCCAGACCCTGGCCGAAACGCCTCGGGCGCGGCGGACCGCCGTATTGCTAGGGACCGAAGGCCCCGGGCTTTCAAAGGCAGTCCTCGAACGCGCAAAAGCCGTCCGCATTCCAATGGCGGACGGCTTTGACTCGCTGAACGTGGCGGTGACCGCCGGCGTCGTCCTGCACCACCTCGCCTTTACGGCGAAGCGAGTGTCTTAGCGGGCGCGACGCACGCCGGCCGAACGCTCGTCCGATTCCTCGATGAGGGAGCGGGTGAGGTTCAGGATGGCGGTTCGCATGGACGGCTGCTGCACGCTGGCGAAGGCCTCGAGCAGTTGCACCGCGCCAGGCACGGCGAGCTTTTCGAACAGGCTTTCGTCGCTGACCGGAGTGGAGGTTTCACCGACCAGTTCGCCGACGGTGGTGTCGAGCTTCTGAGCGATACGCACGAGCATCGAGGCCGAGACGCGATTGGCGCCACGCTCGTACTTTTGAACCTGCTGGAAACTCACGCCCAGATGTTCGGCAAGGGTCGATTGGGAAATGCCGAGCCACTTGCGACGCACGCGGATACGGTGGCCGACGGCGACATCGATGGGATCCGGCCCTTGATCTTCGGTGTTCTCGTTCACTGACTGTAGTCCCTAAATCACGGAGCGCCCTTAGCGCATGCGGCTATCTGCCATAGGCGTAACCCGCGCCGCTACACCTTTATCGTGAAATGGACGTTCTGCCGCAACAGAAAGTTAATATTCTCGTACGACGCGAGCATTGATAAGTTATCAGTGTTCGCTTGATGCTCAAGCGTCAGCGAGGCGGCCCTCGAGGATCCCCTGAATCTGCTCGATCACCGCAAGCGCGACCTCTTCGCCATCGGTTTCGCAGATCTCGACAGTCCGCCGGATGATGTGGGACAGCGCGATTCGGTCGCGCGGACCTAGCTGGCTGGCCAACTCCAGGAGTTGCTGCACCTCGGGATCGAGATGGCGGGTGAGATCCAGGTCCCGAAACGCCGAACGTGGGACATATCCCATCGTTGAAGGAAGCTTGATTCCGCTCATGGGGCGTTGGCCGCGACGACGTCTGCGGCCTCCTCTGAAAACAGGTCGGCCGAGCGGATGAGCCGGCAGGGCGGCGGGTGCTCGGCGAGGGCGCTGGCGAGCGCCTGGCGCAGCAGGGGCTCGTCCTCGGGCGAGGCGAAGACGGCGTCGAGGAGGATCTCGACCGGCAGTCGGCGATCCAGGGCGGCGAAGGTGGTGGCCAGGACGCTGTCGCAGAGCGAGAAGCCGATCAGGGCCAGCGGCCCCCCCAGCCCCTGGGCCGCGTGGGCGAAGCCTTGGTGCGAGAAGGCCGAGGCGCCCGGCCGTACGTAGACCGGCTCGCTAGGCAACGGTTCGAGGCCGAGAATTGGACGCCCAGCGCTCGGATCGGCTTCGCGCCGATGCACGTGCAGGATCGGCCAGCCGCGAAGGCGGGCGGCGCCGATCACGCCGCGACAGGCGCCCGCGGTCGCGGCGGCGGCCGGGCGATTGGCGGCGCGGCCGCGCTGGAGATCGAGACAGACGAGGGCGGCCGGGGGAGGGAGGTTCATCGCGAGTACTGGCCGAGGTTGGTCGCGGGCCGTTGGGCCGACCGGTCCAGGACCCCGGCCTCGTCCCATGCGCCCTCTGGGCGCAGCAGGACCAGCGGGTCGCTTTCGAGCGTGATGGCGTCGGCCGGCGGCGCGCCTTCGACGATCATCTCGACATAGTCGTGGTCGGAAAAGACGAACCCGTCGCGGCCGTTGCGAATACGGGCGTTGAAATACTGCTCCCAGAAGGGGATCAGGCGGACCTGGCCATAGCCTAGGATCTGGCGGTAGTTCTTCTTCTCCGCCAGCCGCTTGGCGGCGAGGATCAGCATGAGGGTGGCGCGACCGCCCCGGTATTCCCGGCGAACCGCGACCCGCTCGACCTTGGCGAAGTCTGCGAACCAGCGGATGCGCAGGGCGCCGATCGGCTCACCTTCTCGGCGCATTAGGAGGTGGGTGCTGCCGGCGAAGTCGTTGCCGTCATATTCCTCGTCATAGGGGCAGGCCTGTTCGCCGAGATAGACCAGAGTGCGCACCGCCATGGCCTGCATGATCTCGGGCATGCTGCGGCAGACCAGGATCTCGATGGCGGCGTCGTCGACCTCGGCCTCTGGGCGGGCGTCGACCGGCATGCGCAGGTTGGCGTTCATCAGGCGGCCCTCCGCGCGGCGCCGATGGGAGGGGCCAGGACCAGACCTCCAGGGCCGGGGACCGGAAC
>JAEXKM010000110.1 GCA_023445705.1 Pseudomonadota bacterium | reverse complement strand
TGGTGAGGATCGGGGCCTTGCTCACTCGCAGGCGCACCTGACCGCAGCGGCAGCTACCCTGGACCAGCGACATCCGAACCTCCTCGTTTCCCAAAGGAGGCGGACGCTACACCCATTGAATGAAGCTGTCGCCGAGTGGCCCCGCCCACGGTTAGGGCGGGGGCATGGGCGGGGCCTGTGCTCGGCTTTGTCAGGAGTAACTGACCTTAGTTCAACTCGTGGTGGCGAACGCCGTTCCACGCAGTTTTTGCGTCCGAAAGGCCGGCCGGTCCAAGGCGCATCCAAAGACAAGTCTACCGGTCAACTTTCTTGCGCATAGGATCGGGGGTCATCGCAGGAAACCCAAGATGGCGACGCCCTATCCTCTCAACGCCCCGCTGCTCAGCGGCCCGTTCGAACCGATACGTATGGAGTGCGAATGCGCGGACCTCGTCGTCGAGGGACGCATGCCCGCAGAACTGCAGGGCACGCTCTACCGGATCGGCCCCAATCCGCAGTTCGCGCCGCTCGGCGCTTACAACCCGCTGCAGGGCGAAGGCATGGTCCACGCCTTCGAGATACGCGATGGGAAGGTCGCCTATCGAAACCGATGGGTGCGAACCGAACGTTGGCGACGCGAGCGCGCCGCCGGCCGCGCGCTCTATGCGACGACCGACCCCCGCGGTCATGACCCCTCCGTTGCGGGAACCTCAGGGGGCGGGGCGGCGAACACTCACATCGTGATGCACGCCGGACGGCTGCTGGCGCTCGAAGAAGGCCATCGGCCGGTGCAGATGGCGGCAGGAACGCTGGAGACGATCGGTCCCTTTGACTTCGCGGGCCGGTTGCCGGGCGCCATGACGGCCCACCCGAAAGTCTGCCCGGCCACCGGCGAGATGTGGTTCTTCACCAATTTTCCGAACCACCGCCTTGATGGCGCGGTCATGCTCCATTGCGCCACGTCGGGGGGAGAACTCGTTCGTTCGATCGAGATCGACGGCCCCTACCCGGCCCTGATCCACGACTTCGCCATCACCCGCGAGCATGTGATCTTCGTGGTTTGCCCGGTCACCTTGTCGGTGGACCGCCTTCGGGCCGGCGGCCCTCCCCTCGCGTGGGAGCCGGACCGCTCCACCTTCGTCGGGATTTTGCCGCGGGCGGAGGCCGGCGACGGCATACGCTGGTTCACGGCGCCCACCACGATGGTCTGGCACACGGTGAACGCATGGACCAAGGGCGATATGGTCCATCTCGATGTCTGCCAGCAGGCGGCCGCAGCCTTCCCCACAGCCGATGGATCGCCGACGCCCGAGGCGGACCATCGCCAGCACTTGGCCCGCTGGACCATCGATCTGACGGGGGATGGAACCGTGTCCACCCGTCAACTCAGCGAAACTGTCTGCGAGTATCCCCGGATCGACGAACGCCATCTCGGCGCGCCATATCGATATGCCTTCGTCGCCGCGCTGGGCGGTCCTGGAACCGGCGACCTGGCGCACCGCGGACTTGGACGATACGACCTGCAATCGCGTGAAATGCGCCTCTGGCGCGCGGGCGAGCGGCGCACCGTCTCCGAGCCCGTGTTCGTGCCCCGGTCGGCCGCCGCCGACGAAGGAGATGGCTTTCTGCTGGCCACGGTCTTCGACGAGGCTCGCAACGCCAGTCATCTGGCGGTGCTGGACGCCACGGCTATCGAGGCCGGCCCTGTCGCCCGGGCGCACCTGGACCATCGCGTGCCGGCTGGATTTCACGGATCTTTCGTTGCAGGGGCCCCGGCGAACGGCCCCGCTCCGGGCTTGGGGACTGCGTGAGAGGGAGCGGGGCCATCGCCAGCGGGGCGTCTGGCCCTTCAGACAATTCCCGCCTGGGAAACGCGTTCCCTCGGCCGACCTCAGTCGGCCAGCAGGCCGTACATCAGGCTGTCGAGCGTTACCGAGAGCAATTCGTCAGTCGGAGCCCAGCCGAATTTCGGTCGGGTGATCATCAAAGCGACCACCCCGTGGCATGAGGCCCACAACGCCTGGGCCGCGCTGTCGGCGGTGCCGGTGCGCAGACGCCCATCGGCCGCAATCTGGCGCACGACGCCAGAGAAGACCTCGTAGCACTGAGCGCCCAGGTCGGCCGTGGCGATGTCTTCATCGCCCAACATGACGCCCAGCCGGCCGGAATTGCAGAACACCAGTTCGTAGGCGTTCGGGTGTTCGAGGCCCCAGCGCATGTAGCTGTCGAGCATCTGCTTGACCCGGGTCGCCGCGTCGATCGGCCGAGCGGCGATCTCGGCGTTGCGCTCCAGGAGGTTGCGGATCGTAGCCTGGCAAATCTCCAACAGGATGCAGGCCTTGTCCGGGAAATGCATGTAGAGCGCGGTGGAAGACACTCCAACTTCATCCGCGATCTTGCGGATGGTGGCGCCCTCATAGCCCTCGGCCACGAAGATTCGTTCCGCGGCGTCGAGGATCTCCGCACGCCGCAGATGGCCGTCGCCCTTGGGCTTCCGCGCAGAGCGCCGCGTCGTCGCCGTCGTCGTCACCCGCTTCCCTCCGAGTCCGTCCCCTGTAACAAACGGAAACCAAAAACGACGCGATGGCAAGCCTGCCGCCGGGAAAACACAAGCCAAATCCAAGACTAAGACCGGTTTTATCCGACGAGCTCGGCAAACACGCCAGGGCGCCCAATGGGCCTGGACGTTAAACCGGGGCGGCTGCTCTTGGATACAGGCTGGGAAAGCGTCACCATCGCGCGGTCCGATCGGTCGGAGTTGACGCCATGCCTGCCTCGCCGCTTCATCCCTTCGGGATCGACATCTGGCTCGCCGACGGACCCGAAGCCGAGGTGGCGGGATTTCGTTACCCGACCCGAATGGCGGTGATCCGCCTCACCGGCGGCGGCCTTCTGATCTGGTCCCCGGTCGCCTTGACCGATCCGCTGCGGCAAGCGGTGGACGCGCTCGGCGATGTCCACAGCCTGGTCGCCCCGAACACCCTGCACGACCTCTTTCTCTCAGAGTGGCGCGTCGCCTATCCAGGCGTACAGTTGCACGCCGCCCCTGGCCTGGCTGCGCGGCGCAGCGATCTGACCCCCGTCGCCGAGCTGAGCGACACCCTCCCGCCAGAGTGGGCCGCGGACATCGACCTGGTGGTCGTGCGAGGCAATCGGATCACCACCGAAGCGGTCCTTTTCCATCGCCCGAGCGCCACCGTACTGTTCACCGACCTCATTCAGCAGTTTCCGCGAGACTGGTTCGGCGGCTGGCGGGCCCTGGTCGCGCGGCTGGACCTGATGACCGAGCCGGAGCCGGCGGTTCCGCGGAAATTCCGCGTGGCTTTCACAGATCGGCCTGCCGCCCGCGCCGCTCTTCGGCGCATCCAGGCCTGGCCTGCCGAGAAGGTGGTGATGGCGCACGGGACGCCCATCGAGCGCGAGGGCCGAGCCTTCATAGGCAGAGCGTTCAAGTGGCTGACGGGCTGACGCCGCCTTGTCATCAGGCGCGCGGCGCCCACGAATGCGCCGATGCGACGCTGGCTCGACCATTCCACCTTCACCGATCCGGGCGAATATGCGCCCCAGCTTGCGGCGCTGGGCCCCACTCCCGTGCTGGCGCTGGAGGGCGTGCAGGGCCTGCTGATCCACGGCAGCGCGCTGGCGCGCTATGGCGTGTCGCCCAGAACGTTCAGCCGCGAGACCCTGCCGGTCCGGGCCCGGCTGGAGGCGCTGCTCGCCGATGGCGGTCCGCTGAACGCTGCGCGCGAGCCCGCCGGCCGCGCGGTCGGCACCTGCCGCGACTACGCGCTTCTGCTTTGCGCGGCGTTTCGCGCCCAGGGCGCACCGGCCCGCGTCCGCTGCGGCTTTGCCGCCTACCTTCCCGGAGGCCCCTGGGAGGACCACTGGATCTGCGAACTCTGGGATGGCGGCCGCTGGCGCCGGCTCGACGCGCAGCTGGACGCCTCGACGCGCGAGGACTTCGGCGTCGGCTTCGATCCCGCGGACCTGCCGCAGGACGCCTTCCTCACCGCCGACGAGGCCTGGCGGCTCTGCCGCGCCGGAGACCTGGACGCATCCGGATTGGGCCATGGAGAAGCCCGCGGCCTGTGGTTCGTCCACGTCAATCTCATGCGTGATCGGCTGGCCATGGCCGATCAACTGACGTCGGCGTGGGACCAATGGCGGGAGATGGCGCCTGCGCCGCCCGCTCTCGACGCGCAGACACTTACCCTGGCGGACCGACTGGCCGCTGACGCCAGTGTGCTGGCGCCGCGCGGACCGGAACTCTCAAACCGCGGCTTTCTGCTGCGCGAGTACTGCGAGGGCGACGCCGCGCCGATGGCCCAGCTCTATTTCGACTCCGTCCACGGCTTGGGCCATCGCAGATACACAGCCGAGCAGCTGGCCGCCTGGGCGCCTTCGCCGCCAGACCCGGCGAAATTCCACGCCAGGGCCACGGACGGACGCGTCACCCTGATCGCCGAAAATCTGGACGGCGCGATCCTCGCCTACGGCGATCTGGAGGCGGACGGGCACATCGATCACCTGTATTGCCGCCCGGAGGCCTCCGGAACCGGCGTGGCTTCGCGCCTGACCGACGAGCTTCTTGCCCATGCGCAGATCGCCGGCATGACGCGCCTCTATGTGGAAGCCAGTGAACTGGCGCGGCCGCTTTTGGAACGCAGGGGCTTCACCGTCATCCATCGCCGGGACTTCACGCTGCGGGAGGTGGCCATTCACAACTACGCCATGGAGAAACATCTCGGCTGACCGAGCGGCGCCGTTTCCATCCGTCACGCGTTGTTACCCAGATCCGTCCAAGCTTTGAGGAGCGGCGATGCGACTGCCTGACGACCAACTGCAACGCCTGGCGCTGCACAGCGCCTTCGGCCTTCACCTGATCGCCAAGTGGATGGCCACACGGGACGACGTCGATCCAGAGATCCGGGAGCGGCTGAGCGTCCACATCTCGGCCCTCGACGGGGTCCTTTCGGCCAATGGCCACGACTGGATCCGCGACGAGATCGAGGGCACCGAAGCGGCGCTGCAAGGCCGCTGAACCTGCGCTGGGGCTGGACCTTGCCGCGGCGAACGCCTAGTGGCTCGCCATGACCAGGACCGCCCCCATCGTCGCCGACCTGCCCGGCGCCATGCGTACGACCGGCTGGGCCGACTACGCCCTGCTCGACAGTGGCGGCGGCCGCAAGCTGGAGCGCTATGGCCCCTATAGCGTGGTGCGCCCCGAGCCTCAGGCCATGTGGGCTCCGCGGCTAAGCGAAGAAGTCTGGGCGCGCGCTGACGCAGTGTTCGATCCGACGGACGAAGAGGACGCAGGGCGCTGGCGGTTTCAAGGCAAACCCAAGGAAAGCTGGCCCATGTCGTGGGGCGAGGTTCGCTACCAGGCCCGCTTCACCGCTTTTCGGCACCTGGCCTTCTTCCCTGAGCAAGCCGCGAATTGGGCGTTTCTCGACGAGCGCGTTCGCAGCTTCGGCCACGGCCAGCCGCGCATCCTGAACCTGTTCGGCTACACCGGCGTCGCCAGCCTGGTCTGCGCGGCGGCGGGAGCCCATGTCACCCACGTAGACGCCTCCAAGAAGGCCGTCGCCTGGGCGCGCGAGAACGCGGCGCTCTCCGGCCTGGAAGACCGGCCGGTTCGATGGATCTGCGAGGACGCGCGCCGTTACGTCCAGCGCGAGGTGCGACGCGGCTCGCGCTACGACGGCATCATCCTCGATCCGCCCAAGTACGGGCGCGGGCCGGACGGCGAGGTCTGGCGATTGTTCGAAAACCTTCCTGAACTTTTCGAGCTATGCGCTCAACTTCTTTCGGATAATGCGTCCTTCCTGCTGCTGAACGCCTATGCGGAGCGGATTTCGGGCGCGGCGCTTTCGTCGCTCTGCGCGGCGACGCTGGGCGGGCGGCCGGGAACCATCGACTGGGGTGAACTCACCCTGGTGGAAGAGGCCGGCGACCGACAGATCGGCATGTCATTCTATGGCCGGTGGTCGGCATGAACCGAGCCGTCACGTCCCTGACCAACCCGACGGTCAAGTCGGTCCGCGGCCTGCACCTGCGGAAAGAGCGCGACGCCTCTGGCCTATTCGTGGCCGAGGGTCTGAAGATCGTCACCGAAGCTGTGGAGCTGGGTCACCCTCCCCGCATCCTGATGTATGGCAAGGACGCCGAGGGGCACCCGCTGCTGAAGCGCGCCATCCAGGCGACCCAGGCCGCACGCGGCGAGGTCATCGAGGTCACTCACGACATCCTCGCCAAGGTCTCCCGCCGCGATAACCCGCAGGCGGTGGTCGCCGTCTTCGCCCAGGCCTACACGCCGCTGGGGGACCTGAAAGCGGAAGCGGCCTCGTGCTTCGTCGCCCTGCACCGGGTTCGCGATCCGGGCAATCTGGGCACCATCGTACGAACCGCCGACGCGGCCGGCTGCGGGGCGGTGATCCTGGTGGGCGAGTGCTGCGACCCCTATTCGGTGGAGGCCGTGCGCGCGACCATGGGCTCGATCTTCGCGGTGCCGATCGTCAAGGCGAGCGAAGCCGAGTTCGCCGGGTGGCGGTCGAATTGGCCTGGATCCGTGGTCGGCACGCTGCTGAGCGCCACCGTCGATCACCGGCAAGCGACCTACGCTAAACCCGCCATGATCCTGATGGGCAACGAGCAGCAGGGCCTGACGCCCGAAATGGCCGCCCTTTGTGACGTCAACGTCAAGATTCCCATGCGCGGCCGCGCAGACAGCCTGAACCTGTCGGTGGCCACCGGGATCATGATCTACGCCGCCACTTGAGCGCGTCAGGTCCCGCGCGGCTTGGCCCGAGTGGTGGGCGCAGCCGCCGCAGGATCCTCCGGCCAGACGTGCTTGGGATATCGGCCGCGCATGTCCGAGCGCACATCCTTCCACGAACCGCGCCAGAAGCCCGGCAGGTCCTTGGTCGTCTGGATGGGACGATGGGCGGGCGAAAGCAGCGATAGGGTCAGCGGACGCCCGCCGACCGTCGGATGCTGGTCCAGGCCGAAAACCTCCTGCACGCGAACCTCGACACGGGGTCCCCCCTCGGCTCCGTAGTCGATCGCAAAGCTGTTGCCGGTGGGCGCGGTCCACCGGGTCGGCGCCTCGGCGTCGAGTCGCCGCTGCTGGTCCCAAGGGATCAAGGCTCGCAAGGCGCCGTCCAGGGCGTCCGCCCTCAGCTCCGACAGGGCGCGACGGCCGTGCAGCACCGGCGCGAGCCAATCGTCCAGCCGCGCCAGCAATCCTTCATCGGAAAGATCGGGCCAGTCCTGGCCCTGGTCGCGCAGATAGGCGACCCGCTGGCGAAGAGAGCCCGCGGCCTCGCCCCAGCCTAGCTTGCCCAGGCCCTCCCGACGCGCCTTGTTCGCCAGCGCCTGGGCGATGAGCGCGGGGTCGGGATTCTCGTCGATCTCCTCGCGGATCGTCAGCTTGCCCAGCCGTGTCACGCGCTTCACCCGCAGCCTGCCGCCGCCGCTCTCGTCGAGCCGTTCCTCGATCTCGAACTGAGCGGCGAACCCGCTGGCCAGATCCGCCTCGTCCAAGGGCGCGGCGAGCAGGATCCGGTCGCGACGCTCACCGCCGCCCATTTCGGCCACCGCCAGCCACTTCTCGCGCGCCAGGGCGTCGGTCGGCTCGACGAACACGCCGCGGCCGGTGAGCAACTGAAACTCGCCATTCGCCCCCCGCGCCTTGGCGATCCGCTCCGGGTAGGCGTAGGCCAGCAACAGACCATCGGCGACTTCGGGCTGCCTCCCACGCTTACCCGCCAAGGCGGCCCAGCGCGACGCAAGCGCCTTGGCGTCACGCGCCCGCGGCGAGCGATCCCGCGCCAAGGCTTCGAGACGATGGCGCAGGTCGGCGTCACGGCCGCCGAGGCCTCGTTCGGTCAGCAGGGCGGCGATCAACGCGGCGCGCTCTCCCTGCCCTGAGCCGTTGGCCTTAAGGACCATGTGCGCCAACCGCGGCGCGAGCGGAAACTCGCTCAACGCCTCGCCGTGCGCGGTGAGCAGCCCCTCGCTCGTCAGCGCTTCCAGGCGATGGAGCAGATTGCGCGCCTCGCCGAACGCCGCGGCGGGGGGCGGATCGAGAAAGGCGAGATCGGCCGGATCGCGCGCGCCCCAGCGGGCGAGGTCCAGCGCCAGGCCGGAAAGGTCCGCATCCAGAATTTCCGGGTCGGCGAAGGCCGGAAGCGCGCGGGTCTCGGCCTCGTCCCACAGCCGGTAGGAGACCCCCGGCTCCATCCGGCCGGCGCGGCCGCGCCGCTGGTCGGCGGCGGCGCGGCTGACCCTGACCGTCGCCAGACGGGTCAGGCCGCTTGCCGGATCGAACCGCGGAACCCGCGCCAGGCCGGAGTCGATGACCACGCGCACGCCTTCGATGGTCAGGCTGGTTTCGGCGATCGAGGTGGCGAGCACCACCTTGCGCACGCCGGGCTCGGCCGGGGCTATCGCCCTGTCCTGCGCGGCTGGATCCATGGCGCCATAGAGCGGGGCGACGACAACGTCGGGGCGGCGGACCTGATCGGCCAGAAGGTCGGCCGTGCGCAGGATCTCGCCCTGGCCCGGAAGAAAGACGAGCACGCCGCCGGTTTCTTCGGCCAGCGCCCTCTGCACCGCACGCGCCACCCGGTCTTCCAGCCGCATGCGGTCGTCGCGGCCCAGATAGCGGGTCTCGACCGGGAAGGTGCGCCCCTGGCTCTCGACGACCGGCGCATCGTCCAGCAGCCGGGCGACCGCGGCGCCGTCCAGGGTGGCCGACATCACCAGCAGGCGAAGATCCTCGCGCAGCACCCCTTGCGCATCGCGCGCCAGGGCCAGGCCGAGGTCGGCGTCCAGGCTTCGCTCGTGAAATTCGTCGAATATGACCGCGCCGACTCCGTCGAGGCTCGGATCATCGAGGATCATCCGGCTGAACACGCCCTCGGTGACGACCTCGATGCGGGTGCGCGCCGACACTTTCGACTGCATCCTGACACGGTAGCCGACCCGGTCGCCGACGCGCTCGCCAAGGGTCTTGGCCATGCGCTCGGCCGCCGCCCGAGCCGCCAGGCGCCGTGGCTCGAGCATCACGATCTTGCGATCACCCAGCCAAGTCGCCTCCAGCAGACGCAAGGGGACCAGCGTGGTTTTGCCTGCGCCTGGAGGCGCGACCAGCACAGCAGAAGTCCGCTCCGCCAGGGCGTTCTGGAGCTGGGGCAGAATTTCCTCGACCGGGAGCATATGGCGGGTCTAGCCGCACCTGACCTCACGGCCAAGCCGGACGCTCATCCCGCGGGCGCCTTGTTTAGCGCAAGCAAAGCTCGAAGCTTGCCGCTTGACCGCAAGCTTGCCAGCGGGCCACGTACGCGCAAATCAGACCGCGCGGCGGGGGCCGCCCGGGATTCTCCTGGAGGAATTATGTGGCGAGTTAAATCGCTCGACGCCATTTTGGCGACCGCAGAGAAGAAGTCTCTGCACCGGTCGCTAGGCGCTTTTCAGCTTACTATGCTCGGCATCGGGGCGATCATCGGCACTGGCATCTTCGTTC
>JAEXKM010000106.1 GCA_023445705.1 Pseudomonadota bacterium | reverse complement strand
CGGACGTACTGCGCGGAGGGCAGGGCGACGACGCCCTGTTCGGCGGCGCCGATGGCGACGTGCTGTTCGGTGACATCGGCGCGGACTTCCTGCAGGGCAATGGCGGCGACGACACCCAGTACGGCGGAGCCGGGAACGACCAGTTGCATGGCGGCCAGGGCGACGACGTCCTGTCCGGCGGCGACGGCGACGATCGCCTGAGCGGCGACCTCGGGGACGACATCCTGGTCGGCGGCGCCGGCGCTGACCTCTTCGTCACCTTCGCGGGGGGCGGGATGGATCGCGTGCTGGACTTCAACTTCGCCGAAGGCGACCGAGTCGGCCTGCTGGGCGGCGGGGCCTACAGCGTCGCCCAGGTCGGGGCGGACACCGTCATCACTCTGACCGGCGGGGGTCAGCTCACCCTAGTCGACGTGCAGATGTCCGGCCTGACGGGCGGCTGGATCACGGCGATCTGATTGCGGGGGCGGCCGGGCCGAGAGGCCCGGCCATTCAGCCCCTTACTTCACGAAGGTCAGGGTGGAGGTGTGCCAGACCTTGCCGACATCCTTGCCGCCGAGTTTGGCGGCGCCTTCGACGGGATGGCTGACGGCCAGGAGATAGCGGCCGTTCCATTCGGTGGGGATGGTCACCTTGCCGGCGGCGTCGGTCTTGAAGCTCTTGGACCAGCGATCCGGATTGACGAGGTTGACCGAGGCGTCGGCCAGGGGCTGACCCTTCCAGATGACCAGGAAGGTGTCGGCGCCGGCGGCGACGGGCGCGATCTCCAGATCCAGGGCGGTCCTGGTCTCGGTACGACCCGCGCGGGCGTAGAAGGCCGCGCCTTCGAACTTATCGCCGGACTTCCAGGGTTCGAACACAGTGTCGTCCTTGGCGCGCACGTCACCGGAGCCGGCGACCGCCGCCTCGATATGATCGGCCTTGCGGGTGAGGGCGGCGGGGGCGGCCGGATTGTCGGTGAAGACCACCGGTTTCTTCAGGTTGGCGAACTCCGGGTCGCCACCGGGCGGGACGGGCTCGGCCGGTTCGCCCAGATAGACGCGGGCGGGGCCTGAGCCGTCACGCTCCAGCCAGACTTCGTGGGCGGTGGCCGAGCCCGAGACCAGAAGGGCGGCGACGAGCGCTAGCGAGGGCGTTTTCAGCATGTTTGGAGCGTCCCGAAAGTAGAGGTTTTCGTCATCGGTGCCGGCGGCTCAGCGTGCGGCGGCGGTTCTAGGCAGGAGCCTGCTGAGGACCCGCGGGCGGAGATTGAGCACACCGACCACCGCCCCGCCCGCCACTCCGGCGCTGAGCACGCCGGTGACGAACGAGACGCCGCCGCCCAGGGCCGAGATCGCGGCGGCGAGGGCGATGAGCGCGGCGCTGAACGCGCGCAGGTGGCCTCGCAGGGGGGCTGGGCAAGCGCTTCCCACCACCTGTCGGTGATGGCGGTCCATGGAAAGGGCCGCGGTCGCGAAGGCGATGAAGCAAAGCGGGGCTGCGGCGAAGCCGAGGAACTGCATCGGACTATCCCTTGGCCGGAGCGGGCGTGGCGCGGCGCTTGGGCGCGGCGGGCGCCGGTTCGCGAGCGGCGCGCCGGGCCATGAAGACGAAGCCAGCGGCCAGAGCCAGCATGACCAGATCGAGCGCGACCATGGCGCCGTCGCCCTCGGCCAGCGAACGGGGCAGGTTGCGTCCGCCGGTGAAGGCCGAGATCAGCGGTACGGCGGCGAACATGAAGGCCGCAGCCCAGGCGGTTTCGCTCCAGGCTCGGCGCTGGGGCCGTAGGGCGCTGTAGAGGATGGTGGCGGCCAACACGCCCAGGAACACGCGCCCTTCCCAGGCCGGTCGGTCGGCGGCGAGCTCGGCCGGAAGCAGGCGCGAGGCCCAGAAGAAGCTGGCGATGGCCAGGACGATCCCCATCACCACCCCGACGTTCATGACCTCCACCAGGCGGAAGCCGAAATAGGGCCGGGCAGGGTCCGGCAACTTGCGGCGGCGGGAGACGGTCCAGAGCACCAGGCCCGAGGCGATCAGGCCGCAGCCGGAAAGACCGCCGAAGAAGTAGAGCCAGCGCAGGGCCGAGGCGGAGAACTCGCCCATGTGCAGGCCGTAGAGCAGATCGTTCGTGGCCATGGCCGGGCCGGGCGGCGGCGTGACCGAGATCAGCCGTCCGGTGACGCCGTCGAAGGTCGCTGCATGGACGGGTCGGCTGAGGCGGCCGGAATTGTCGCGATGAAGGATGACGCGCGCGGCCGCGTCGCCAGGATTGTTCACGGTCAGGCGCAGGACGGGACCGCCGAGCTTCTCCTGCGCCTGGGCGATCATCGGGGCCAGCGGCGCCATGACGGCGCGGCGCCCGGTCGGCTGGGGCAGGTCGCGGGTCTCGGGCGCGGCGTCGGCGTAGAAGGCCGGCAGATTCTTGCCGTACTCGGCCAGCATGCCGAAGGGCATGAAAGTGGTCGCGAGGGTGATGATGCCGGTGAAGGCGATGAAGAGATGGAAAGGCAGGGCCAGGACGCCCAGCACATTGTGGCCGTCCAGCCAGGCGCGTTGACCGCCCTTCTCGGGCCGGAAGGTGAAGAAGTCCGAAAAGATGCGCTTGTGGGTGATGACCCCGCTGATCACCGCGCTGACGAAGAAGACGGCCGCCAGGCAGGCCGCGAGACGGCCATAGGGATAGGGGGCCATCAGTTCGAAGTGGAAGCGGTAGAAGAGCTCGCCGCCCGCGGTCTTGGGGCCGGCGACCTCTGCGCCCGTGGCTGGATCGAGTTCGGCCAGGGTGTAGCCGGTCGGCGTGGCCCAGTAGCTCTGCATGTCGCGCTCCTGGGAGTTGGGCGCGGCGGCGGAGAAGATGCTGGCGTCGGGGGCGACCGTCAGGACGTGGTCGTAGGCGCGCTGCAGGGCGGCGGCGGGATCGACGTGGGCGGAGAGCGAGGGGCGCGACCAGGCCTCGATCTCGTGGCGGAAGACGCTGGCCGTGCCGGTGGCGAAGATGGCGAACACCAGCCAGCCGCAGACGAGGCCCGTCCAGGTGTGGAGCCAGCTGGTCGAGGCGCGCAGCCCGCCTTTCACGCCATGCCTCCCGACAGCGAGAGCAGCAGCCACAGCCCGGCGGCGCCGAGCGCCATGACGGCGGTGGGCTTCCAGGCGCTGCGACTGGCGAAGACGAAGATCGGGATGATCGGCATGGCGATGATCGCGGCCAGGGTGGCGGTGGCGACGGCCTCGATCCGCGCCATACCCAGGTGCGGCAGCGCCCGGGCCAGCGCCATGGCGAGCAGGGCGCAGAGCACGTAGTTGGCGAGAATGGCCAGGATCGCCCGCCAGGCGACCATGCCTCGCAGGGCGAGGCGGTTGGAGGATTTGGCGGGCGAGGCGGCCATCAGAAGCTGCGGCTCACGGCGAAGTTCACGGTGCGGCGGACGCCCAGGAAGCAGTCGCCGCGCTGCAGGCAGGTGGAGTAGTAGATCTTGTCGGTGACGTTGTTGGCGTTGAGCTGGAAGCTCCACTCGCGCCAGTCCACGGCGGCGTAGAGGTCGCCGAGGGTGTAGCCGGGGGTGCGCAGGTCGCCCGACCAGCTTTCGCCGATGTAGCGCAGGCCGCCGCCCAGGCGCAGGGTCGTCTCGTCGGCGACTTGGAAGGCGCGGCTGACGAAGACCGAGGCCTGCTTTTCGGCGGCGCCTTCGAGCGGGCGGCCGAGCTCGGCGGGGTTGTTGCTTTCGGTGACTTCAGTGTCCGCGAGAGTTCCGGCCGCGTTGATGTCGAAGCCGGCGACCTTGAACGTGCCTTCCAGCTCGATCCCCTTCAGCTCGGCCTCGCCGGTCTGGACGGAGAAGTTCGGGTTCACCGGGTCGGGGGTGAGGCGATTGCGCTCGGTGATCTTGTAGGCGGCCAGGGTGATGAGCGCCTCGGGCGTTGGGCTCCACTTCAGGCCGACTTCCCACTGCTTGCCTTCGGTCGGATCGAAGGGCTCGCCGGCGAAGGTCGTGCCGACCTGCGGCAGGAAGCTCTCGGTGTAGCTGACATAGGGCGCGAGGCCGTAGTCGAGCTTGACCAGGGCCGCGGCGCGATAGGTGGTGGCCTTGTCGACCTGATCCTCGCCGCCCTCGATCTTGCTCTCGGCGCGGTCCCGGCGGGCGCCCAGGGTGAAGGAGAGGCGATCGCCGACCTCGATGTGGTCCTGGATATAGAAGCCGAGCTGGTCCTGGCGCTCGGTCGGGTTGCGATAGCCGGCCGGAACCTCGTAATTGCCGTAGACCGGGGCGTAGGCGTCGATCGGCGCGACGGTCCCGAAGATCGCGTCGCTTTTCTGCTTGAACCAGATGTAGTCGACCCCGGCCATGAGGCTGTGGCTGATCGGGCCCGTGTCGAACTTCACCTGCACGTGGTTGTCCGTGCCGAGGTTCTGCTGGTCCGGGTAGATGGCCCAGATGTAGCGGTTGAGCATGCGCTGGTCGGCGTCGATGAAGGGCGCCTGCGGGTTGGCGATGGCCGGATAGATGCTCTGATAGTCGACGTGGGCTTCCATGTAGCGGGTGCGGCTGCGGAAGGTCAGCGCGTCGCTGAAGCGGTGCTCGATGAGCAGGGTCGCGGTCTTGGTCTCGGTGTCGAACTTCTCCCAACTCGGTTCGCCCAGGAGGCGGCTGGTCGGCAGGCGCTTGCCGGGAGGGGCCAGCAGGGTCGCCATGTAGGGCGGGAAGGTCGAGACCGAGCCGCCGTTGTCCTTCTGGTAGCGCGCCAGCAGGGTGATGTCGGTGTCCTCGGTCGCGCGCCAGGTCAGCGAGGGGGCGATGAGGAAGCGGTTGTCCTGGATGTAGTCGGTCTGGGTGTCGGAGTTGCGGGCCGTGAAGACCAGACGGCCAGCCAGCGTGCCGGCGTCGTTGAGGGGGCCGGTGACGTCGAGGCCGAACTGCTTGCGGTTCCAGGTCCCGTAGGAGGCGGTGACCTCGCCGCCCGCTTCGAACTGCGGGCGCTTGCTGGTCTGGTTGATCAGGCCGCCGACGGCGCCGGCGCCGTAGAGTGAGCCGCCGGGACCCTTCAGCACCTCGACCTGGTCGAGCATGAAGATTTCGGTGCGGGGCGAATAGTAGCCATAGGTCTGACGAAGGCCGTCCAGATAGATCGGCGCCTCGACATTACGGACCCGAGAATAGTCGCCCCGGCCGTCGTTGCCGTAGGCCTCGCCGTTGACGCCGGCCACGTAACGGACGGTTTCCTGCAGGCTCTGGGCGCCGCGCTGGCTGAACTCGGCGCTGGTCACCACGCTGATCGCCTGAGGCGTTTCGGCCAGGGGCGCGTCGAACTTGCCCACCTCGACGTCCGCCTGGAAGCGGCCGGTCACGACGACGCCCTCGAGGGCGGTGGGCGCGTCGGCCTCGTCGGCGTGCGCCGGCATGGCGGCGAGCAGGGCGAGGGGCGAGACCAGACAGGCGAGTTTGCGCAAGGGGGAGCCTACTTCGTTTTTGATAATGCGAATGCGTCGCAGGCGCGGCTCTTACTCTTCGGTCTTCCGAAGCTCAAGTCGCTAAATGTCGTTGGGGATCAGGTCGGGCGTGGCCGTTTACGGCTTGAGCTCGCCCAGCACCGTCGGGACCAGTTCGGCGACGGTGGGGTGGATGTGCACGGTGCGAGAAAGGTGCGCGGCGCCGACGCCGGCGGCCATGGTGTCTAGCAGGGTGTGGATCACCTCGTCGCCGCCGACGCCGAGGATGGCCGCGCCCAGAATTCGGTCGTCGTGCGCGTCGACCACGACCTTCATGAATCCGGCGGTCTCGCCCTTTTCCACGGCGCGGCCGACGCGGGTCATTGGCCGGACCCCCACGCGAATATCGCGGCCGGATTGCCTCGCCTGGGTTTCGCTCATGCCGACTCGACCCAGGGGCGGATCGATGTAGAGCGCGTAGGCGTCGATGCGGTCGGTGACCTTGCGGCGATCGCCGTCGAGCAGGTTGGCGGCGACGATCTCGAAGTCGTTGTAGGCGGTGTGGGTGAAGGCGCCGCGGCCATTGCAGTCGCCCAGGGCCCAGATTCCCGGGACGTTGGTCTGCAGGTCGTCATCCACGGTGACGTAGCCGCGCGGGTCGGTGGCGACGCCAGCGGCGTCCAGGCCAAGGTCGTCGGTGTTCGGCTTGCGGCCCACCGCCAGCAGGGCGTGGGAGCCTTCGACGGCGGGGTCGCCGGACTGGCAGTCAACGCCGACGGAGACGCCGCCTTGGCGCGGCGCCAGGGAAATGCAGTTCGCATCGAGCCGGAAGCGGACGCCTTCGCCTTCGAGTATCTCGCGGATGGCGTCGGAGACCTCGGGATCCTCGCGGCCGATGAGCCGGGGGCCCTTTTCGACAACGGTCACCTGGGCGCCGAAGCGCCGGTACATCTGGGCGAACTCCAGACCGATATAGCTGCCGCCGACGATCACCAGATGCTCCGGGAGCTCGGAGAGCTGGAGGATACTGGTGTTGGTCAGGAATGGCGTTTCCCGCACGCCGGGCATGTCGGGGACCGCCGCCCGGCCGCCGACATTGAGGAAGATGCTGGGCGCGGCGAGACGTTCGCCGCCGACCTCGACCTCGGTGGGTGAAACCAGGCGGGCGTGGCCGCGGATGAGGCTGACGCCCTTCTGGCCGGCGATGAAGGCCTCAAGGTTGGAGCGCGCATTGCTGGAGACCGTATCGGCCCGGCCCTTGACCGTGGTCATGTCGATGGCGATCGGGCCGGGCAGGCGCACCCCATAGGTTTCGCCGCGTCGGGCGACGTGGGCCGCCCGGGCGCTGGCCACCAGGGTCTTGGTCGGCATGCAACCGGTGTTGACGCAGGTTCCGCCGACCAGCTTGCGTTCGATGATGGCGACGGTCATCCCGGCGGAGGCGAGGCGGCCGGCCAGCGACGGCCCGGCCTGACCGGCTCCGACGATGATGGCGTCGAAGGCGCGGGTCACAGGGCCCTCACGATCAGGAAGGCGCTCGCCACGGCGATGAAGTCCTCGATGAGGGCCGCGGGCAGGTCGCGCCCGAAGAGGTCGGCCAGCCGCCGGCGCACCTCGTAGCCTCCAAGGGTTCCGATCACCGCGCCGACGACCCCGAGGATCAGCCCCGCGACCAGGGCGCCTCCCGCCGCGCCGATGGTTGCGCCCGAGAGCGCGCCGGAGACGATGCGGCCGCCGAACTGGACCGGAACCTTGCGGCTGGGCGTGCTGGGAAGCTGGTCGGCGACCAGTTCGCCCAACGCCAGGACCGTGAAGATCCACGGCGCGGCCATTGTTCCCATGAAGGCCAGCGGGGTTTCGCCGACCGGGGCCAGGCCAAGATAAGCCGCCCAGCTTACGGCCGCCGGCGCGGTCATGGTCCGCAGGCCGGCGACGACGCCGATCAACAGGGCGAGGGCGTAGAGCGTCATGCGAAAGGCCTCACGACCGGATGAAGGCCAGGAGGTCGGCGTTGAACTGGTCCTGATGCGTGGTGGCCAGGCCGTGCGGCGCGCCGGGATAAACCTTGAGCTGGGCGTTAGGAATGATCTTGGCCGACTTCAGCCCGGCCGCAGCGATGGGTACGATCTGGTCGTCGTCGCCGTGGACCACCAGGGTCGGCTTGTCGATCTTCTTGAGGTCCTCGGTGTAGTCGACCTCGGAGAACTCGTGGATGCAGTCGTACTGGCCCTTGACGCCGCCCAGCATCCCCTGCAGCCAGAAGCTCTCGCGCACGCCCTCCGAGATTTTCGCGCCCGGTCGGTTGTAGCCGTAGAAGGGCAGGGTGAGGTCCTTGTAGAACTGGCTGCGGTCGTCGAAGACGCCTTTGCGGATGCCATCGAAGGCCTCGATCGGCGTGCCCTCAGGATTGGCTGCGGTCTTCAGCATCAGCGGCGGCACCGCGCCCAGCAGCACCACCTTGGCGACCCGCTGCGTGCCATGACGGCCGAGATAGTGCGCGACCTCGCCGCCGCCCGTGGAGTGGCCGACCATCACCAGATCGTTCAAGTCCAGCGCCTCGATCAGCGCGGCGAGGTCGTCGGCGTACTGGTCCATGTGGTTGCCGTCCCAGGTCTGGTCGGAGCGGCCGTGGCTGCGCCGGTCGTGGGCGATCACGCGGTAGCCCTGGGAGCCGATAAACTGCATCTGGCCGTCCCAGGCGTCTGCGTCGAGCGGCCAGCCGTGGGAGAAGAGGACTGGCTGTCCCTTGCCCCAATCCTTGTAGAAGATCTGGGCGCCGTCGTTCGCGGTGATGAAGGGCATGGGCGATTCCTCTCTTGAGATGGGGAGAACTCAGGAACTGGACGCTTGGGCAGCCTGGCTGCGCCTTTCGATTAGGCGCACGTTTTGATTGAATGCGAAGCTCGAAAGTGAACGGCGTTCTCGAATTGCGGGGGTGGATATGAGCGATGTCGCCTGGACCAGCGCCGGCTATCTGAAAGCCGACCAGTACCGAGACTCTTCCAAGCTCGCCGCGCGGGCGAACCTGCACAGCTATGGGCGCGGCGACTGGTTCGAATGGGTGGCGCGGCAGGTTCCCTGGCCGGCCGGCGGGAGGGTTCTGGAGCTGGGCTGCGGTGCGGGCTGGCTGTGGGAGAAGGGCGCTGCGGACATCCCGCGCGACCTGGACCTCACCTTGAGCGACCTGTCGCCGGGGATGGTGGGAGAGGCGCTGGCGCGGGCGCGGGGTCTTGGCCGGAGCGCCAATGGCGAGGCGGCGGACGCCGCGGCCCTGCCGTTCGCCGACGAGAGCTTCGACCTCGTGTTGGCCATGCACATGCTCTACCACCTGAGCGACCCGGCGGCCGGCGTGCGGGAGATCGTCAGGGTGCTGAAGCCCGGCGGGATGGCTGTGATCGCCACCAACGGCCGCGAAACCATGGCCGAGCTGTTCGCCTTGAAGGCGGCGGTGTTTGGCGGAGCGGCGCGTGACGAGCTGATCGACGGGTTCAACCTGGAATGCGGCCGGCCGATGCTGGAAGCCGTGTTCGATGCCGTCGAACTGCGGGCCTATGACGACGAACTGGCGATCACCGACCCGGAGGCGGTCTTCGCCTATCACAGCTCCAGTCCGCCGGGCGACACGGCCAGTCCTGAGCAACGGCAGGCCTTGCACGCCGCCATCGCCGCGCGGTTCGAGGCCGGCGGCGGCGTTTTTCGGGTGCGTAAATCCGTCGGCCTGTTCGTCTGCAGGAAGTAGGCGGCGCGCCGGCCCCGAGCCGACGCGCCGATCCGGCTAGTCGCGCAGGCTGGCCGGGACCACGCCGCCGTTCTTGGCCAGGGCGGCCCAGACGGCTTTCTGCAGGGCGATGTTCTGTTCGGCGCTGCCATGCGGGCCGGCGTCGACACCAAGCTCGGCGGCCAGCTCCTTGCGAGCGTCCAGGCTGGAGTCGAGATCGAGCATCTTCAGCAAATCGACGATCGAGGTGCGCCAGTTGCCGCCGCCGCCCTTCTGCGCGGCCAGTTCGGTCAACACCGCCTCGACATCGACCGGCTCCGGCGGCGGGGGCGGCGGGGCGGCTGCCGCAGGCGCGGCCGTCGGAGCGGGCGCAGGCGCTGGAGCAGCCGGCGCGGCAGCCGGCTTCTTGCGATGGAAAATCTTGTCCATGATCGAGCTGAACACGCCCATGAGCCGGTCTCCCTGATGTTGGCTCGACTATAAGGCGGCGCTTGCGGTGGTGGTTCCGCGGGAGAGGGGCGGCGATCCGGTTTTCCCTCCCCCTTAGTGGGGAGGGTGGATC
>JAEXKM010000065.1 GCA_023445705.1 Pseudomonadota bacterium | reverse complement strand
ACGGCGTCGGCGGTGATGTCGTCGTGGGTCGGTCCGATGCCGCCGGTGGTGATCACATAGTCATAGCGCTCGCGCAGGGCGTTCAGCGCCGCAACGATCTCTTCCTGCACGTCCGGCACGGTGCGCGCCTCGGCCAGGTCGATGCCCAGCACGCCGAGATATCGGGCGATGTCGCGAAGATTGGTGTCCTGGGTCCGACCCGACAGGATCTCGTCCCCGATGATCATGACCGCAGCGGTCACCCGCTCGCCCCCCGGACTCCCCATAGCCTCGCTCCTCGCCTACATCCGCCGTTCTGTTTCCATTATCGGACTAACCCCGCCCATGGACTTCCCGCAACCGCTCGTTCGCGGTCAGCTCGTCAGCCGCTACAAGCGCTTCTTCGCCGACGTGGTCCTGGAGGACGGCTCGCCGCTCACCGCCCACTGTCCCAATCCGGGAGCGATGCTGGGCCTGAACACGCCGGGCCTGCCAGTCTGGCTGTCGAGATCGGACGATCCCAAGCGCAAGCTCGCCCACACTCTCGAGATCGTCGAGGTCGACGGCGGCATGGTGGGAGTCAACACCATGCATCCCAACCGCCTGGTGGCCGAGGCCCTCGCCGCCGACGCCATTCCCGAGGTCTCCGGCTACGCCGTTCACCGCCGCGAGGTGAAATACGGGGTAGGCTCCCGGGTCGACTTCCTGCTGGAAGATCCGTCCCGCGCGCCTTGCTGGCTCGAAGTGAAGAATGTCCACCTGCGTCGTTCTGGGACACTCGCCGAGTTTCCCGACTGCGTCGCCGCCCGCTCGCTCAAGCACCTGGCCGAACTGAAGGCGATGGTCGCCGAGGGCCATCGCGCCGTCATGCTCTTCGTCATCCAGCGGACCGACTGCGACAGCTTCGCCGCCTGTGCGGAACTGGATCCGAAATACGCGGCCGGACTGATCGACGCGGCGCGGGCGGGCGTTGAAGTCCTGTGCTATGATTGCGACATAAGCCCCAGCGCCATCCGCATCGCCCGCCACGTTCCGTGGCGCGATGCGGCGCTTACGGAAGCCGAAAGAGCCTGACCATGAACGACGTCCTCGACGCAGAACACCGCACCGGCCAGATCCGCATCCACGGCGCGGAAGGCTTCGAGGGCATGCGCCGGGCCGGCAAGCTGGCCGCCGAGTGCCTGGACATGCTGACGCCCCACGTCGTGCCCGGCGTCGTCACCGAGCACCTCGACGACCTGGCGCGAGAGTTCATCCTCGACCACGGCGCGATCCCGGCCTGCCTCTTCTATCGCGGCTATGGCAAGACCACCTGCATCTCGCCTAACCACATCGTCTGTCACGGCATTCCCGGCGATCGGGTGCTCCGCGAGGGCGACATCGCCAATATCGACGTCACCGTTATCGTCGACGGCTGGCACGGCGACACCAGCCGCATGTACGGCGTCGGCCCCATCGCCCCGCGCGCCAAGCGCCTGATCGACATCACCTACGACGCCCTGGAGCGCGGCCTGGCCGAGGTGAAGCCTGGCGCGCGCACCGGCGACATCGGCCACGCCATCCAGTCCTATGTGGAATCCATGCGCTGCTCGGTGGTCCGCGACTTCTGCGGCCATGGCCTGGGCAAGGTGTTCCATGACGCCCCCAACATCCTGCACTTCGGCCAGAAGGGCACGGGCGAGGTCCTGCGCCCGGGCATGTTCTTCACGATCGAGCCCATGGTGAACCTGGGCAAGTATCAGGTGAAGCTGCTGGCCGATGGCTGGACGGCCGTGACCCGCGACAAGTCGCTGTCGGCCCAGTGCGAGCACTCCATCGCCGTGACCGAAGACGGGTACGAGATCTTCACCGGCTCGCCGCGGGGCATCTTCAAGCCGCCGGTCGAGAGCGCCTGATCGATCCATCGACAAAGGCGCAGCGTTCGTCGCTTTTCGGCTGACGGCTGGCGCCAGCTTTGCATTAACGGCTCGGTAACCATTTGGATCGAGCCGTTCGTGCACACCCTGCTGCCTTCCCGCCTTTCCAAGCTCGCTCTTGGCAGCCTCCTACTGGGCGGTACGCTTCTGGCCTGGACTTGCCTGGTGTCGCTCTTTGGCGCCGGCGGCGCTGCGCTGGCCCTGCCGCCTGCTCTGCTTATTGGCGGCGGGGGCGCGCTCACGATCGCCCAACTAGTGGAGATGCTGGGGAAGACCCTGCGCTCCGGTTCCAGGCGCCGCGCGCCTCTCGCCCACGAGGGCGTCTGAACGTCAAAAGCGGACGGATCTTCGGCGATCAGCTTCACTTGGCGCTGTAGAAGCTGGGTTAGGCGACCTAGACTTGCGCGAATCGCTCGTCATGGACTTGCACGCCAGATTGATGAACACCGATCTCGACCACCTGCCGGAGGGCAAACGTCAAGAACTGGAGCGGGTCCTTGAGATCCTATTTCGTGAGTTCGAGGATGCGATCAAGAACCGGTCAGCCGCCCGCAAGCAAGGCCGCATTCTAAAGGTCCTGCTATTTGGCAGCTACGCCAGGGGCGATTGGGTGGATGATCCAATCGGCGGCTACAAGTCCGACTATGACCTCCTGGTGGTGGTCAACGCCGATGAGCTGACCGACACGGCCGAGTACTGGGTCGAAGCTGACCAGCATCTGCTGCAAGCCTATGAAATCACCCACCAACTCACCGCCCCTGCGCACTTCATCGTCCATTCGCTGTCGGACGTGAACCACCAGCTGACCCGCGGCCGACCATTCTTCACCCAGATCGTGCGCGAAGGTGTCGCTCTCTATGAGGCGCCCGATCATCCGTTCGCTAAGCCTGCAAAGCTCTCGCCCGAAGAGGCTTACGCCGAAGCCAAGACCAACTTCGACAACTGGTTTCCCAGCGCCAGGGAGTTTCTTGTACATGGGGGGGACGCGCTTAAGCGCGGTTGGCTTAACAAAAGCGCTTTCGAGCTCCATCAAGCGGCTGAGCGACTTTACCACTGCGTGCTGCTGACGATGACACTGCACTCCACCAAGTCCCACAACCTGAACTTTTTGCGGGCTCAGGCGGAGCGCGTTGAACCGGCGCTAATCCCCGTTTGGCCGCGTAGCGGCAGGTTCGAAAAGCGATGCTGGGAGCTTCTGCGCCGCGCCTATGTCGAAGCTCGTTTTTCCTCCCACT
>JAEXKM010000041.1 GCA_023445705.1 Pseudomonadota bacterium | reverse complement strand
GCAGAACGCTTCCCGCGACAGCTGGTCATTCGAGCAGACCGAGGCGCGCCTCGCCACGATCATGCGCGGCATCCATGACCGCTGCGCCGAAACCGCCGAGGAATATGGCGCGCCCGGCGACTACGTCCTTGGCGCCAACGTCGCCGGCTTCGTGCGCGTGGCCGAGGCCATGCGGGCGTTCGGCGTCGTCTGACCGGGCAGGCAGGACGGGGGCGGCCATCGCCCCGCGTCCTGCGCCTCCTAGTCGGCGCTAGCCGAGGCCTGACGCCAGTCCGCGCCGGTCGCGGCGAACAGCCGGACCGCATCGGCCAGCCGTTGTCCCTTGGCGCGGGCGAGAGACGACTGGGCGTTGTGCGACGAGCGCTGCGCGTCGAGCACCTCGAGGAACGCGCCTCCGCCGTTCTGGAAAGCCAGCCTGGCCAGCCGCAGATGTTCCTCGGCCTGATCGGCGACCCTCTGCTGGGCGACGATCGCCTCGTCGTCGGCCGCCAAGGCCGAGAGCGCGTCGGCGACCTGGCTGAAGGCGGTCAGCACCGTCTGCTGGTAGCGGGCCGAGGCGATGACCGCGCCCTCTCGAGCCTGCTGACGCTTGGCCTTGAGAGCCCCGCCGTTGAACAGCGGCGCGGTCAGGCCGACGCCGAGGTTCCAGCCGCTGGCGTCGTAGGAGAACAAGTCCTCCGGCTTCAGCGAGCCCTGGGCGATCGAGGCGCTGAGGCCGATCTTCGGATAGAGGTCGGCGGTCGCCACGCCGATATCCGCGGTGGCGGCGTGAAGATCGGACTCCGCGGCCAGGATATCAGGCCGTCGGCGGACCAGTTCGGAGGGTAGCGTCACCGGGATGGGGGCGCTCAGCTCCATGTCGGCCAGATTGAACTCGGGCGCGGCCCAGTCCCCCGGCGCCTTGCCGACCAGGACGGCCAGGGCATGGCGCGCCGCGGACAACTGACCCCGCAGCGGCGGCAACAGCGCCCGGTCGGCTTCCAGTTGGGTCTGGGCGGCGACCTTCGCGGTGCGGGTCGAACCGCCCAGGGCGTTGGCCTTGCGCACGAGATCGAGGTTGGCCTCGTCATCGGAGATCATCTCCTCGACGGCGTCGATCTGGGCCTCGAGCGCGGCGATGGTCACCGCCTGCAGGGCGACGTTCGCGGTGAGCGAGAGGTAGGCCGCGTCGGTCCGACGAGCCTGGGCCTCAAGCCGGGCCGCCGCGCCCTCCAGCTTGCGGCGCTCGCCGCCAAAGATGTCGAGATCGTAGGTGATCCCGCCCCCGACGGAATAGAGGTTGAAGGTGGGGTTGGTGAGCTGAACATCGCCGAACCCGGTGAAGCCGAAGGCCTGGAGATTGGCGCGTTCGCGATTGTAGCCGCCGTTTAGATCGGCCTGGGGACCGGACTCGCCCCGCGCCTGGGCCAGCGCCGAGCGCGCCTGGCGAAGGGTGGCGTCGGCTTCGACCAGGGTCGGACTGTCGGCCAAGGCCTGGCGGACGACCGCATCGAGGGTCGGGGACCCGAGGGCCGTCCACCAGGGCCCGCTCGCCGCGCGGGCAGCGTCGAGGCGAGCTTCTGCCGGCGCAGCATCGCCGGCCATGGCGTAGGCGCCGGTCGCGGGGGCGGCCGGCTGTTCGAAATTGGGGCCGACCGTGGCGCAGGCCGACAGAAGCGCGGCCAGGCTGATGCTGGCGAGGAGAGCCGCGGGGCGGCGGGTGTCAGTCGACGGCGACATGGAGGTTATCTTCCGCCTTGGTCTTGGGGGTGCGCATGAGAAGGATCAGGGGGGCGCAGAGGATGGTGATCCCCAGCATCAGCCTGAAATCGTCGATGTAGGAGAGCATGGAGGCCTGGCGGTTGATCATCCCGCTGAAGCCGGCCATCGCCTGCTGGGTATGGAAGAGCAGCGGCTCGTAGGCCTGGAAGAGCGGGTTGTCGGGCCGCGCATGTTCCACCAGCACGCTGCGGTGGGTCTCGATGCCGCTGACGTACTTGGCCTGCATGATCGAGATGCCGGCGGCCGAGCCGATGTTACGGATGAGCGTGAACAGGCCCGCCCCTTCTGCTCGGTATTGGGCCTGGACCGTGGCGAAGGCGATCGTCGACAGCGGCACGAAGACGAGCCCGGTCCCGACGCCGGACAGGAAGCCCGAGACGATGATCAGGTGGGTGTCCATGCCGAGGTTGAAGTGCGTCATCTGCCAGAGCGAGATGGCGCTTATCGACAGGCCGGCGAGCAGGATGAGCTTGATGTTCACCCGGCCGATCAGCTGGCCGACGGCGAACATCGCCAGGAAGGACCCGATCCCGCGCGGCATGCTGACGAGGCCGGTGAAGGCGACCGGATAGCCCAGCAAGGTCTGCATCATCGGCGGCAGCAGGGCCAGGGTGGAGTAGAGCAGAATCCCGATGAAGAAGCCGAATACGCAGCAGGTGATGAAGTTGGTGTCGGCCAGCAGCGCGCGGGCGACGAACGGCTTGGCCGCGGTCGCAAGCTGAACTCCGAAGATCCATAGCGCGATGATCGTAACCACCAGATAGGTCCAGATCTCGGCGGAACCGAACCAGTCCTGGCTGGGGCCACGGTCGAGCAGGAGCTGGAAGGCGCCGATCGCCAAGGCGAGGCTGGCGAAGCCCAGGATGTCGAAGGGCCGCTTTTCCTCGCCCTTCTTCTCGGACAGGAATAGGAACACCCCGCCGAAGGCCAGGATGCCGATCGGCAGGTTGATGAAGAACACCCACCGCCAATCGAGGTTGTCGGTCAGCCAACCACCGAGGGCCGGCCCGAGGATGGGGCCGAGCACCGCGCCAGCGCCCCAGACGGCCATGGCCTGGCCATGTCGCTCGGGCGGATTGATGTCCAGCAGCACGGCCTGGGACAGCGGAATAAGCGCCGCGCCGAACAAGCCCTGGAGCAATCGGAAGAGCACGATCTCCACCAGGCTGGTGGCGATCCCGCACAGCATCGAGGCCACCGTGAAGCCGGCGATGGAGACCAGGAACACCATCTTGCGGCCCAGACGGTCGGCCAGGAAGCCGGTCAGCGGCGTCATGATCGTCGCCGCGACGATGTAGGAGGTCAGGACCCAGGTGATCTGGTCGGCCGACGCCGAGACGCTGCCCTGGATGTGCGGCAGCGCGACGTTGGCGATCGTCGTGTCCAGCGAGTTCATGATCGTCGCCAGCATGACGGCGATCGTGATCGGGACCCGGTTGGTGGCGTCGCCCTTGCCGTTGCCGGCCCCGGTCATCGGCCGGTCGCCGCCGCGTGCGTCGCAGGCCGGACGTCGACCTTCACCTTGGCGCTGAGCCCCCCGCTGAGATCGGGCGCAGCCTCGTCGAGCGCCAGGCGCACGGGAAGCCGCTGGACGACCTTCACCCAGTTGCCGGTGGCGTTCTCAGGCGGCAGCAGCGAGAAGCTGGAGCCAGTCCCCGGGCTGAAGCTGGTCACGTGCGCCTTCAGTTCGCGGTCATAGGCGTCGAGCTTCACCGTCGCCGGCTGGCCGACCCGCATGTGGGCGAGCTGGTCTTCCTTGAAGTTGGCCTCGATCCACGGCTGACCCGAGATCAGCCAGAAGAGCGATTGGGAAGCGTTGACGCGGGTGCCGACCTGGATCTGCTCGACCTTGGTGACGACGCCGTCCGCCGGCGCGGTCACCACCGTGTAAGACAGGTTCAGCTTGGCCTGCTCCAGCGCGGCCTTGGCCTGCAGCACCTTGGGATGATGGTCGGTGTCGAGGTCGGCGCGGCCGCCGATGTCGGCGAGGGCCGAGGCCACCTGCTGGCGGACCACCGGGATCTGCCGGCGCGCCTGCTCGGCTGCGTGGGCGGCCTCATCGGCCTTGGCCTGGGTCGAAACCCCCGCCGCGGCCAGCGCCTTCTGGCGGGCGGCTTCCCGCTCTGTATAGCTGACCGTCTCCTGTGACGCGGCGAGGTCAGCCTGGCGCTGCGCATAGACGGCCTGGGAGCTGTTCACATCGAAGCGGGCGGACGCGAGCGCCGCTTCGGCCTGGGCCACCGCGACCTGGTAGTCGGCCGGATCGAGCTTGAAGAGGACCTGGCCCTTGCGGACCTTTTGGTTCTCGTGGACGTCGATCTCGACGACCCGGCCGTCGATGCTGGGGCTGACCGCCGCCCGCGCCGTCTGCACATAGGCGTTGTCGGTCGTCTGGAACTTGCCGCCGGTCAGTACGAAATAGCCGGCCACGACAATGATCAGCAACGGTCCGCCGATCATCAGCGGCCAGCGCAGCCGTTGTCCAAGAGTCGGCTGCGGCGGCCTATGGCTCGCCGCGTCCTGCTCCACTTCGGCGATCGCCTGATAGCCTTCCGCGTCGCTCACGCGCTGCTCCACGTCTGCTAGCGGCCGGCGAGGCGCCGTCCGCGAGGTTGTCTGTAGGAATTGTCTGAAGGCCAGCGGGGAGGCCAAACCTTGACGGTGCAGATAGGCCTGCGTCACTCATGATCCAAATGATAGTTCGTCACCATCATCATGAACGACACTCATCTTCGTAATCTCGACCTGAATCTCATGCGGGTCTTCGTCGCCCTGATCGAAGAGGGCAGCGCGACCCGCGCTGGGGAGCGGCTGGGCCTGACGCAGTCAGCGGTGAGCCATGCTCTCGGGCGGCTGCGCGCGGCGCTCGGCGACGAACTCTTCGTACGTGGGCCTTCGGGCCTGCGGGCCACGCCGCGCGCCGCCGAGATGGGCGTGGCGGTGAGCGCGGCGCTGAAGCTGATGGACGAGGCCGTCGCGCCAGCCTTTGATCCGAAGACGACCCAACGCGTCTTCAACGTGGCCGCCAGCGCCTATGCCTGTTCCGTGCTCATGCCGGCCGTCGTCAAGCGCCTGCTGGTCGAGGCTCCTGGCGCCAAGCTGCACCTGATCAGCCCGACGCCCTATCTGGCAGAGGATCTGGATCGCGGCCGGGTCGACATGATCCTCGGGGCCTTCGACCAGGTCACCGAGCGCTTCACCCATGCCCCACTGTTCGAAGACACCGGCGTTTGGGTCATCCGGTCCGGGCATCCGGCTTTGCAGAGTGGGGTCAGCGACGAAATTCTCGCCGCCCTGCCCCGTCTGCTGATCGCTAGCCCGGACGTGCGTGATCCCAGCCCCGGGCGCGGGGTGGGCCTGCAGCGCATCGCCAACTGGAGCGAGGAATACGCCCTCGGCGGGGTGAGCCTGCGTGAGGTGGACAGTCCGCTCAGCGTCCCAGATCCCTACTCGGCGCTGGTGATGGTGGGCGAGACCGATGTCGCCGCCCTGCTGCCCAGGCGGCTCGCCCAACTCGCCGAGCAGAGCGGCCGCGCCGTACTGATCGAACCGAGCCGCGAGCCCGCGCCCTTCGTCATCGGCGCGGTGATCAGGAGCGGCGAAGGCGGTGCGGTGGAATGGCTTCTGAAGGTCGTCAGCGAGGTCGCCGCGCAGCTCTAAGACCCGTCAGCACTCCACCACATTGACGGCCAGGCCGCCCAGCGACGTCTCCTTGTAGATCTCGCTCATGTCCTCGCCGGTGCGCTTCATCGTGGCGATGACCTTGTCGAGAGAGACCGTGTGCTGCCCATCGCCCAGCAGCGCCAGGCGCGAGGCGTCGATCGCCTTCACCGCGCCCATGGCGTTGCGTTCGATGCAGGGGATCTGCACCAGCCCTCCGATCGGGTCACAGGTGAGGCCGAGATTGTGCTCCATGGCGATCTCGGCGGCGTTTTCGATCTGGGCGTTCGTGCCGCCGAGCGCCGCGGTCAGGCCGGCTGCGGCCATCGAACAGGCGACGCCCACCTCGCCTTGGCAGCCGACCTCGGCGCCCGAGATCGAGGCGTTGCGCTTGTAGAGCGAACCGATCGCCGCCGCGGTCAGGAGGAAGATCCGCCGCCCATCCGCGCCGCCGCGATGGAAGCGGTCGTAGTAGCGCAGCACCGCCGGCAGCAAGCCGGCCGCGCCATTGGTCGGCGCCGTCACCACCCGGCCGCCGGCCGCGTTCTCCTCGTTCACCGCCAAGGCCCAGAGGTTCACCCAGTCCAGGGCCGCCAGTGGATCGGAGATGTTCCGCTCGACCTTGGCCATCAGCTCGTTGTGGATCTGGCGCGCCCGGCGACGGACCTTCAGCCCGCCCGGCAGGCAACCTTCCTGTCGCAGGCCGCGATCGATGCAGGCTTCCATCGCCGTGAAAATGGCGTCGAGCCCCTGGTTCACCTCGTCGGCCGAACGCGCCGCGGTCTCATTGGCGAACATCAGCTCGCCGATGGACAGTCCAGCGGCGTCCGCCTGGGCCACAAGTTCGGCTCCCGAGGCGAAGGGATAGGGCTCCGCCGCGGCCTGGACGGCAGGGGCGCCGGCCGCCATTTCGGCGGCCTCGACCACAAATCCTCCGCCTACGGAAAAATAGACATCCTCTTGCAGCAACTCACCGCTGGCATAGGCACGGAACATCAAGGCATTGGGATGTTCGGGCATGCGCACGCGCCCGGCCCAGACGATGTCCTGGCCTTCGTCGAAGGCGATGACCGGACCGCCGCGGCCCAGCGGCAGACGCCCGGTGGCGCGAATCTCGTCCAGCGCCGCATCGGCCGCGTCAGGGTCGATCGTCGCGGGCGCGAACCCGGCCAGCCCCAGGACGACCGCGCGGTCGGTGGCGTGGCCACGGCCGGTCAGGGCCAGCGAGGCGTAGAGCGTGGTCTCCACCCGCGTCGTGCGCGCCAGCAGGCCCGCCTCCGCAAGCCGCTGGAGGAAGCGCCCTCCGGCGGTCATGGGACCCATGGTGTGCGAGCTCGACGGGCCCACTCCCAACTTGAACAGATCAAAGGCGCTCGCCATGCAGCGTAGGTAAGCTATCGCCAGGGACGCGCCAAGACGCGGTCTCTTACGGTCAAGCTGCCGGTTTGAAGTGACGCAGGAGCGGGCGCCGCGCTAATTGAACAGGCATGGACCAGACCTTGAGTATCCGCCTCGCCGTCGAGGCCGACATCCCCGTGCTGCGCAAAGTGATGGAGCGGGCCATCGACCAGCTTCTCCCGGCCTTCCTCAGCGAGCCGCAGGTCGTGGCTTCCCGGGAGGTCATGGGGCTCGACAGCCAGCTCATCGCCGACCGAACCTATTATGTGGTGGAGGACGCGGCCGGCGCCGTGGCCGGCTGCGGCGGCTGGAGCCGCCGGGCCACGCTCTTCGGCGGCGACCATTCAGCGGGCCGCGACGCGGCGCTTCTGGACCCGGCGACTGAGGCCGCCAGGGTGCGGGCCATGTACACCGATCCGGCCTTCACACGCCGCGGGGTGGGACGGCTGATCCTGGCCACATGCGAGACCAGCGCCGCCGCCGAGGGCTTCAGCCGTTGCGAAATGGCCGCCACCATGGCGGGCGAGCCGCTCTACGCCGCCTGCGGCTACCAGCGCATCGAACCGTTCGAGGCCGAGACGTCCAACGGCGTACGTGTGCCGCTGGTGCGCATGGGCAAGGCGATCTAGCCGCGCATCGCGGCGTTCAACGAAGGGGGAAGAGACCACATGCGCAAATTCATCCTGCCCGGCGCGATGCTGGCGCTCGTCGCTGCGGGTCCCGCCGCAGCCCAGGTCAAGCGCATCGGCGACCCCGCCTCGCCGATCCTGCAGGCCGCCGTCGTCCCGGCCGGGACCGACATCATGTACGTCAGCGGGATCACGCCGCCGGCCCTGAACGCGGGCGCGCCGGCCGGGACGCCGCCGACCTTCGGCGACACCAAAACCCAGACCATCGGCGTCCTGAAGAAGATCGACGCGATCCTGAAGGCCGAGGGCCTTGGCCTGGGCGATGTCTTCATGATGCGTGTGCTGCTGGTCGGGGATCCGGCCAAGGACGGCAAGATGGACTTCGCCGGCATGATGGAGGGCTACAACCAGTTCTTCGGGACGGCCGAGCAGCCGAACAAGGTCGCGCGCATCACCAGCCAGGTGGCCGCCCTGGTCGCGCCGGGCATGATGGTCGAGATTGAAGTCCAGGCCGCTCGGCCCAAGAAGTAGCCCGCGGGGGTTCCCCTGGGGCGCCGCGCGGCGTAGGTGGGGCGGGAAGCCACCTAACGAGGACGCCATGAAGACCCGCGCCGCCGTCGCCTTCGAAGCCAAGAAGCCGCTGGAAATCGTCGAGGTCGATCTGGAGGGCCCCAAGGCCTTCGAAGTGCTGGTCGAGATCAAGGCCACCGGCATCTGCCACACCGACGCCTACACGCTCGACGGGCTGGATTCCGAAGGCATCTTCCCCTCGATCCTGGGCCACGAAGGCGCGGGCGTGGTGGTCGAGGTCGGCCCCGGCGTCACCAGCCTGAAGCCCGGCGATCACGTGATCCCGCTCTACACGCCCGAATGCCGGCAGTGCAAAAGCTGCCTCTCGCGCAAGACCAACCTCTGCACCGCCATCCGCGGCACCCAGGGCAAGGGCATGATGCCCGACGGCACCAGCCGCTTCTCCTACAAGGGCCAGCAGATCGCCCACTACATGGGCTGCTCGACCTTCTCGAACTACACGGTGCT
>JAEXKM010000421.1 GCA_023445705.1 Pseudomonadota bacterium | reverse complement strand
CGCGACCCGCCAGCCGGGCAGGGCGGTGTCGTAGTTGGCCAGCAGCCGCGGATCGGCCGTCACGCTCACGGTCTTCGTCTCGCCGGGCGCCAGATCGACCCGCGCCCAGCCGACCAGCCTCTGGCTTTCCTTCCCATCCGAACCGGTGACGAAGGCATAGACCTGCGGAGTGTCGATCCCCACGGCCTCTCCGGTGTTGGTGACCTCGAAGCTGACCGTCAGCTCCTCGCCGCCGGTCGCCTTCGGGGCCCCGTGCGCGAAGCTGGTGTAGGAAAGCCCGAAGCCGAAGGGGAACAGGGTCTTACCCCCGGTCTTGGCGAACCAGCGATAACCGACATCCGCGCCTTCCGGGTGCGGGACCGAGAACCGGCCCTTGTGCTGCTGAACATCGGGGAAGCTGGTCGGCAGCGTCTTTCCCTCCACCGGAGGGCCGAAGATCATGCCCGGGATTTCCGGCCGGACCAGGTCCGCCACGTCCCGCGGGAAGCTGATGGGCAGACGGCCGGACGGGTTCACTTCGCCGAATAGGATGCGGGCGATCGCCTCGCCGCCGCGCGTGCCCGGGTACCAGGCCTGCAGAACCGCCTGCACGTCGTCCAGCCAGGGCGTCAGCACCGGCGTCCCGGTCTCCAGCACCACGACCGTCTTGGGATTGGCCGCCGCCACCGCCGCGATCAGTCCGTCCTGACCGTTCGGCAGCGAGAGCGTCGGTAGGTCCTCGGCCTCGGTCGCCCACTGGTCGGCCAACACGATGGCCAGGTCGGCCTCCGCCGCAGCCGAGGCGGCGGCCTTGTGATCCGTGCCCGGATCATAACTCACCTGCAGGTTCAGCGCCCGCTCGCGGATCGCCGCCAGCGGCGCCGAAGGGTGGTAGGTGATCTGCGAGAACGCAGAGGACAGCCCCATCGTCACCTTGATCTCCAGGCCGGCGCCGCCGACCGGAATCACTTGCGATGAGCCGCCCCCCGACAGGACCCCGACGTCGGCGTGGGCGCCGATCACCGCGATCTTGCGGACGCCCGCCCCGATGGGCAGCACGCCGTCGTTCTTCAGCAGCACGATCCCGGCTTCGGCCGCGGCCTGGGCCACGTCGCCATTGGCCTTGTAGTCAGTCTCCCGCAATTCGGCCGGGCGATCGAACACGCCTTTGTCGATCAGGGTGCGCAGGATCCGGTGGACCATGTCGGTCAGGCGCTCGAACGGCACCTCGCCCTGTTCCACGGCCTCTTTAAGCAGCGCGCCGAAATAGACCTCGCGGTCGAGTTGCTCGCCGCTCTCCTGGTCCATCCCCGCCATTGCCGCCTTGGCGGTGGAGTGGACGGCGCCCCAGTCGCTCATCACCCAGCCGGGGTAGCCCCAATCGCGCTTCAGCACCTGGTTCAGCAGGAAGTCGTTCTCGCCCGCCCACTCGCCGTTGAGCCGGTTGTAGGCGCACATGACCGAGCCGGGATCGCCCTTCTCGATGGCGATCTGGAAGGCCAGCAGGTCACTCTCGCGCAGGGCGCCTTCGTCGATCTCGGCGTTGACGACGTGCCGGCAGGTCTCCTGGTCGTTGAGCGCGAAGTGCTTGATGGTGCAGACGATGTCGTTCGACTGCGCGCCGCGGATCGCCTCGCCGGCCAGCACCCCGGCCAGCAGCGGGTCCTCGCCCAGATATTCGAAGTTCCGGCCGCAACGCGGCTCGCGGGTCAGGTTGGCCCCGCCGCCCAGCAGCACGTTGAAGCCTTTGTCCCGCGCCTCCGAGCCGACCATCGCCCCGGCCTTGTAGGCGAGCTCGGGATCCCAGGTGGAGGCCAGGGCCAGGCCGGAGGGCAGGCCGGTGGCGCCGTCGCCCTCGCGGATCTTGCGGGGGTTGGCGATGCCCAGGCTGGCGTCCGTCTCGTTGAGGGCCGGTATGCCCAGCCGCGCCACGCCGGGGATGTAGCCGGCGCCCATGGCCGCATCGGCCGGCGGGCTTTCCAGCATCGCCGGCATCGGCCCGTGGACCAGCGAGATCATCTCGTCGAGGGTGAGCTGTTCGATCAGCAGGCTGGCGCGCTCGTCCGCAGACCGGGCCTTGTCCATCCAGGGTTCCATGCGCGTTCCTCCCGCTCTTTCGGTCAGACGCTAGTTATTTTTATCCACTTGGGCAATAATCTAATCATGACCGCCGCCGCGCCGAAAACTCGCCCCCGCGGCCGCCCGGCCCGCGATGCGCGCTCGGTGGAGGAGACCCGCCGCGCGATCCTCAAGGCCGCGCTGACCCTGTTCTCGGAAAAGGGGTTCGAGGGGGTCGCCCTGCGCGACATCGCCGCCCGCGCGGGCGTCGAGCACAGCCTCGTCCGCTATCACTTCACCGACAAGGCGAGCCTCTGGCGCGCGGCCCTGCGCGACCTCGTCGACCGCATGAACGCCGAGCGGGCCGCCCATTGGCGCTCCACCCGCGGCCAGCCCCTGATCGATCGGTTCAAGGCCTCGTTGCGCGACTATGTCCGCTACTGCGCCCACAACCCCGAACACGCCCGGATCATGGTCCACGAGACGGTGGCCGACTCCGACCGCACGGTCTGGATCGCCGAGCAGATCGTCGGCCCCCAGCACCGCGCCGCCCGCCGCACGCTCGAGGCCCTCATGGACGAGGGCTGGCTCCCGCGGATGGAGCCCCGCCGGCTGATCTACATGCTGTCAGCCGCCGCCCAGGCGCCCTTCACCCTGGCCGGCGAACTGCGGCACGCCTACGGGGTCGATCCCAGCCAGCAGGCCGAGATCGAAGCCCACGCCGACGCGCTCATCGCGATGTTTATTAAACCGCCGCGTCCGCCTTCAGCGTCTCCCGAAGCTGGCGCTTGAGGAACTTGCCGCTGGCGTTGCGGGGCAGCGGATCGTTCAGAAACCAGATGTAGCGGGGGCTCTTGTGCTTCGCGAGCAGGCCCGAAAGGTGCTGGCGCAGTTCATCGGCGCTCACCTCCATGCCGGCCCGCAGCACCACCGCGGCCCCGACCTCTTCGCCCAGCCGCTCGTCCGGCACGCCGAAGACGGTCGCCTCGGCCACCGACGGATGGCGGAAGATCGCGGCCTCCACCTCGGCGCAATAGACGTTCTCGCCGCCGCGCAGGACCATGTCCTTCTTGCGGTCGACGATGAAGATGAAGCCGTCCTCGTCGATCCGCGCGATGTCGCCGGTATGCAGCCAGCCGTGAGTGATGGATTCGGCCGTCGCCTCGGGCCGGTTGATGTAGCCCTTGATGACCGGCGCGCCCTTGACCCAAAGCTCGCCGACCTGACCGGCGGGCACGGCCTCGCCCTCGTCGTCGACGCACTTCACCTCGAAGCTCGGCATGGCCGGGCCGCAGCTCTCGGGCTTGTCGACGAAGAAGTCCGCCGACACCGCGGTGATGATCCCGCAGGTCTCGGTCATGCCGTAGCCGGTGTTCGGCCGCGCGGTCTTCACCTGGCCGTCGATCTTGCCGACCAGGTCCGGCGGCAACTGCGCGCCGCCGCCGCCCAACGTCATCAGGCTGGAGGTGTCGGTCGTCTCGAAGTCGGGGTGATTGATCAGTTCCCGCGCCATGGTCGGCACCCCGCTCATGGCGGTGATCTTCTCCCGTTCGATCAGGCGCAGGGCCTCGCCCGCGTCCCAGCGGTACATCAGGACCAGCTTCCCGCCCGCCGCGGTGGTGGCGTAGGCCCCGCAGTTGTTGGCGGTCACGTGGAACAGCGGCGTGGTCAGCAGCGCCGCGGGGATCGGCGCGTCTTCCGGATTGGGGACGACGCCCGTCGCCTTGGCCACCGCCAGGCCCTGCACCTGCGCCGAGAAGCCCATGTTCAACAGGTTGGCGATACAGCCGCGGTGGGTGAGTTGCGCGCCCTTCGGAAAGCCGGTGGTGCCCGAGGTGTAGAAGATGCAGGCGTCGGCGTCCGGATCGACGCTGACCTCCGGCATCGCCCCGCCGCCGGCGATGACCTCGGCGTAGGGGATGGCCCCTGCCGGCGCATCGGTCCGCACGGCGACGATCTTCGCGCCCTGGGTCATGCTCGGGCGCTCCTGGATACGCGCCAGGCGTTCGGCGTCGGCGAAGATGACCTTCGGCGCCGAGTCCTTCAGGGCGTATTCCATCTCGTCCGTCACCCACCAGGCGTTCATGCCCACCGCGGCGATCCCGGTGGAGACGCAGGCCCAGTAGATCAGCATCCATTCCGGATAGTTCCGCATGGCGATCGCCACCCGGTCGCCGGACCGCACGCCCTGCTCGAACAGCCACGCGGCGATGGCGTTCACCTGGGCGTGCGCCTGGGCGTAGGTGAGGCGGTCCTGGTCGTAGACCAGGTAGTCGCGGTCGCCGTAGGCGGCGGTGGAGAGCCAGAGTTCACGCACCGACGGCGGCGCGTTCTTGTACATGCGGATCATGTTCCCGCGGACGGGGATCTCGGCCACCTCGAACGGCGCGCCGGGCGCCGTCAGTTCCGACCAGGCCTCTTTCAGCTCGCGATAGTGCATGGACTCCCCAATGTCTTTGTTCGGCGACGCGTCGAGGCGTCTTCGGGCTCTTTTCCCGTCAACACGACAAAGGCCGACGTAACGGAACGCAAGAGCCTAGATTCGAGATAGGCTCCGCCCACACGCTTTTCCACGAACCAGGACACCGAATGACCCAGCCTCTCCGCGTCGTCGGCATCTCCGGCAGCCTCCGCCAGGCCTCGCTCAACGCCCATCTGCTGCGGGCGGCGGCCCGGCTGTCGCCGCCCGACCTGCAGATCGAGATCGGGACCATCCGCAACATCCCGCTCTACGACGCCGATGTGGAGGCCGAGGGCATGCCGCCCGCGGTCGAGGCGCTGAAGGACGCCATCGCCGGCGCCGACGGCCTCCTGCTGGTGACGCCGGAGTACAACAACTCGATCCCCGGCGTGTTCAAGAACGCCATCGACTGGCTCAGCCGCCCGGCCTCCGACATCCCGCGGGTGTTCGGCGGCAAGGCCGTCGGCCTCATCGGCGCCTCGCCGGGCGGCTTCGGGACCATTCTCAGCCAGAACGCCTGGCTCCCGGTCCTGCGCACCCTCGGGACCGCCCCGCACTTCGGCGGCCGGCTGATGGTCTCCCGCGCCCACAAGGTGTTCGACGAGGAGGGCGCGATCCTCGACCCCGGCGTCGAAACCCTGCTGGCCGACTACATGAAGGGCTTCGCCGCCTACGTCGCCGGCCGCTGAGTCCCAATCAGAAGTCATCCCGGTTTCGGTCGCCAGACCGAAGACCGGCACCCATGAGCACCGGATCGGCCAGGATTTTGGCGCTGATCTTTGGTCTGGCCTCTTGGCGCTTATGGGTCCCGGTCTTGCTTCGCAAACCGGGATGACAGCTGAGGATGGGCTCAGACGCCGTCTTTCTCCGTGTCATCCCGGTTTCGGCCAGAGGCCGAAGACCGGGACCCATGAACACCAGATCGCTCAGGACTGGGCGCTGACTGGCTCAGGGCTCCCGCTCGATCGCTCCGCTCGCCGCCAGCAGCCGGTCGCGCACCAGGACCTTGACCTCGAGGCCGACCACCGGAGCCAGCACAGGGCAGGCCACCGCCTCCGCCTCGACCACCGCAGGCAGCGCGCCGCGGGCCTCGGCCGGGATAGCCTGCAGCGCTCGCCGCTCGGCCGCTTCCAGCCGCCCCATGCGGCCGGCCAACGGCCCGATCCGCATCGGCCGGTCCGCGGTCAGCTCGAAGCGCCCGTCCCAGACCTCCGGCCGTCCTGCGGCCAGGTCGAGCGTGGGCTCGGCCCCGCGTCCGAGCTCGCGCATGAACCGCACCGCCTCGCCCTGCGCCTCGATCCGCGCCCCGGCGAGCGTGGCCACGCCGTCTGCGGGCGAAGCGATCAGCGCCTCGACCCGCGCCAGCCGTTCGCCCCGCGGCGGCCGGCTCGATCCAGCCGCGCAAAGGCAGGCCGCCGCGATCAAGCGCCCAGGGAGCCCCGCACGCGACAGGCTGATCACCCCGG
>JAEXKM010000404.1 GCA_023445705.1 Pseudomonadota bacterium | reverse complement strand
CTCAAGCACTTCGACGCCGCGGTCGCGCATCTTGGTCATGAAGTCGAAGTGGTCGCGCTTGGCGACATCGACCCACAACACGTCGTCGAAGAGCAGGTCATCGCAGTTGCTCGGGGTCAGCCGTTTGTGCGCGCGCCCAGGCGCACAGACCAGAACCTTTCGCAACTGACCGACTTCCGAGTGAACACCAAACTCGCCCGCCATAATCGATCTCCAGTCAGAGAGTGATGACCCCGGAAGCCAGGCCGTAAATCCCGTAGGCCGCGCCGGCGACCGCCACCGCCAACAGCACCCAGTCGAAACGGTGGAATACGCGGCGTTTCTGCTCACGCCGGGCCCAAAGATAGAGAAGCGTGCCAGGGGCGTAGAGCACCGCCGAAAGGAGCAGGAACTTCAGCCCGCCAGCGAAGATCATGAACGCCGTGTAGATGCAGGCCAGCGCTGCGAAGGTCAGATCGCGATTTCGTTCCTGCGGCCTGGCTTCGTAGTTGCCCTGTCCCCGCGCGAACCTCAGGCCGAAGGCGGCCACCAGCAGATAGGGGATCAGCGACATCGCGCTGGTCAGGCTCAGCATCAACGCGAATGCATCCCTCGACCAGTAGGTGCTGATCACGAACAACTGGACGACGATGTTGGTCATCCACAGCGCGGCCGCCGGAACCTGGTTCTTGTTCTCAGTGGCGAATATCCGTGGCATGTCCTCGTTCTTGGCCGCGACGAACAGGACTTCGGCGGCGATCAGCGACCAGGCCAGATAGGCGCCCAGCACCGAGACGATCAGGCCGACGCTGACGAACACCGCGCCCCAAGGGCCCACCACGCTCTCAAGCACCGCCGCCATCGAGGGCTGGCGCATGTCCGCGATCTCCGCGCGCGCCAGCACGGCGTACGGCAGGAGGGTGACCAGAACCATCAGCGCGGTGACGCCGATGAAGCCGACGATGGTCGCCTTGCCGACGTCAGAGCGTTCCTTGGCATAGCGCGAATAGACGCTGGCGCCCTCGATCCCCAGGAACACGAATACAGTCACGAGCATCGTTGCGCGGACCTGCTCGAACAAGCTGGTCTGCGGCATGCCGACCCCGCCCCAGAAGTTCTCGCGGAACATCCCTGCCCGGAACGCAAAGGCCAGGACCAGAATGAACACCAGGATCGGGACGATCTTGGCCACCGTGACGATGGTGTTGACGAAGGCGGCGTTCTTCACGCCGCGCAGGATCATGAAATGGAACAGCCAGATCCCGGCGGAGGCCACCAGGATCGCAACGACGGTGTTCCCGTCGCCGAACACCGGGAAGAACGCGCCCAGGGTCGCCTTGATCAGGACCCAGTAGGAGACGTTGCCGATGCAACTGCCGATCCAGTAGCCAAAGGCCGACAGGAAACCGGGGTAGTCGCCAAACCCGGCCTTGGCGTAGGCGAAGACGCCAGCGTCGAGGTCAGGCCGACGTTCGGCCAAAGCCTGGAACACCCGGGCCAGCGTGTACATGCCGCCGGCCGCGATGGCCCAGGCGATCAACGCTCCCACCGGCCCCGTGGCCGCGCCGAAGGTCCGCGGCAGCGAGAAGATACCCGCCCCCACCATGGAACCCACGACCATCGCGGTCAGGGTCGGCAACGACATCTTCTGGACTTGCAAGCTCGTCCCTCCCGCCGCGGACGGAAAACACCGCTCGCCGACAGGTAGAATTGACCGGCTCGCAACAGATGTCGCTCAGGTGGTTTCCCCATCACAAGGGCGGCGATCACGCCCGCTCGACGGCAAGCGCGAAGCCATTGACTAGATGGCTCGCACCCCTTGAAATCGCAGACCATTGAATCGACGCGACAGGGACCTCAGGGGCCAATCATGCAGTTTGACGATGTCATACTCGGGCGCCGAAGCATCCGTGGGTACAAGCCCGACCCCGTCCCTCAGGCCCTGATCGAGGAGATCATCGGCTTGGCGATGCGGGCGCCGTCGTCGATGAACACCCAGCCCTGGAACTTCTATGTCGTCACCGGCGAGCCATTGAACCGGATCCGCGCGGGGAACACCGAGCGGATGCTCGCGGGCGTGCCGCAATCGCGCGAGTTTCGGACGGGCGAGGCCTTCGCTGGCCAGCACCGCGACCGGCAGGTCGGTGTCGCCAAGCAATTGTTCTCCGCCATGGGCATTGCGCGCGAAGACAAGGAGATGCGGCAGGACGGGGTGCTGCGCGGCTTTCGCCAATTCGACGCCCCGGTCTGCGTGATCGTGACCTACGACCGGGTTCTCGACGGCAGCGACGATACGCCCTTCGACTGTGGCGCGGTCACGACCGCGCTCGTCAACGCCGCCTGGTCGCGCGGCCTGGGGGCGGTGATCAACAGCCAGGGCATCATGCAGTCGCCCGTGGTCCGCGAGCACGCCGGGATCGCCGACGACCAGGTCATCATGAAGAGCATTGCGCTGGGTTGGCCAGACGAGAGTTTCCCGGCCAATGCAGTGGTGTCGGAGCGCAAGTCGATCGCCGAAGCCACGGTGTTCGTCGGCTTCGGCGACTAGGCGCAGCGTTACGCGCCGCCCTGAACGGCCCCGCCCGCCTGGACCAGCGCCTCGATCTCAGCGGGGCTGAGGCCGGCGGCCTTGAGCACCGACAAGGTGTGTTGACCGAGCCGCGGCGCGGCCTTGCCGACTGCAGGAGCGCCTTCCGGAAAGCGAACCGGAGCGGCCGTCGTCTTGAAGGTTCCGCCCCAGCCGTCCTCGACGTCCTGGAAACAGCCGGCTTCGTGCGCATAGGGCGCCTCGGCCAGTTCGCCGAGCGTGCCGAGCGGCGCATGCGCAAGGTCGAATTCGCGCAGGCGGGCGCAGATGTCTTCGAGCGTAAAAGTTCGAAAGGCCTCATCGAGGATGTCGCGCAACTCGGCGATGGCGGCCGGGTCGCGGACGGGCGGCTCGAAGCGCTCCTCGGCGACCAGTTCGGGTCGGTCCAGAGCCAGCATCAGGTTCGTGAAATCATCCAGCGTGCGGGGCAGCAGGCAGACCCAGCGCTCGTCCTGAGTACGGAAGAAGCCCGAGTGCGCCACGGGCCGGTCTTCCCGCGGCTGTGCGGTGACCACGTCGCCAAAGCGCAATTGCACCCCCAGGTCCCAACTTACCGCATAGGCGCCGGCGCGGATCAGGCTGGTCTCCACCAGCCGCCCGCGGCCGGTCTGGTGACGTTCATGGACGGCCGCGAGGATTCCGGACACGGCCGCGAGCGCCGTGACATGGTCGCCGAAGCCCGGACGGGAGGGAAACGGCGTCTGGTCGCTGGGGATCATGGCCCGCGCCACGCCCGACCGCGTCCAAAAGGCGGTGATGTCGAAGGCTGGCGTGTCGGCCTCCGGCCCCGTCAGGCCGTAGCCGGTGACCGCGGCGTAGATCAGACGCGGCATCTCGTCCTTCAGGCTCTCGTAGTCGAGGCCCTGGCGCTTGAGAGAGCCCGGTCGCACGTTCGTGATAAAAATGTCCGCATCGCGCAGGAGCGCCTTGAGCGCGTCCTTCGCTCCCGGGCGCGTCAGGTCGAGGACGACGCCCTTCTTGCCGCGATTTTCGTTGGTGAAGATCGGGTTGCCGGGGGTGTCGGGGCTGTCGGGATAGTAGACGCGGGTGGCGTCGCCGACCGGGCTTTCGATCTTCGTGACCTCTGCGCCCCAGTCTCCCAGGACGGCGGCCGCGCTCGGCCCGGCGACCCAGGTGGACATTTCCACCACCTTCAGACCCTCGAGCAGCATGCCAACTCCCTATCGCGTTCGTTATGGTTTGACCTAATGTCTACACAAGGCGCCCAGGCGTGCGAGTCCTCATGCGCGCGGGCGCGACACGGCACTGTAAGATGTCCGACCAGGGAGTGCGTTTATGGACTTGAAGCCCGGCTCGCGGTGGCGAAGCAGTGTGTGCGACACCGAAGTGGTGGTGGTGAAGCCGCCAAAGGGCCAGGCCAGCCTGGAGTGCGGAGGCCATCCGATGGTCGCCATGACCACGGCCAAGCCTGAGGGTCTCACCCTATCCCAGGATCACGCGCAGGGTAGCCAGGTCGGCAAGCGCTACGCAGACGACGAAACCGGCGCGGAGATCCTCTGCAGCAAGGCCGGCGCGGGTTCGTTGGCGATTGATGGCCGGCCGATCGCCGTCAAGGACGCCAAGAAGCTGCCGAGCTCGGACTGAACCATGCATACCGGCCTCCTGCTTGACATGATGGCGGAC
>JAEXKM010000155.1 GCA_023445705.1 Pseudomonadota bacterium | reverse complement strand
GCTGGTCCTGTGGTTGAGCGTGCGAGAGGTGGAAAAGCCCAGCGCGCCTGCCTCGACCGCCCCCTTGGCGATCGCCGCCATCGCCGCGATGTCGGCGGGACTGGCCTCCTCGCGGTTGGCGCCGCGCTCGCCCATCACGAAGACCCGCAGGGCCGCATGCGGAAGCTGGGCGCCGATATCGACGTCGAACGGCCGGGACGCCAGGCTGTCGAGATAATCGGGGAAGCTCTCCCAGTTCCACGGCAGGCCTTCGCTCAGGACCGGGAACGGAATGTCCTCCACCCCTTCCATCAGGCGTACGAGTCGATCGTGGTCCTGAGGCCGGCAGGGCGCGAAACCGACGCCGCAATTGCCCATGACCACCGTGGTCACCCCATGCCAGGACGACGGCTGCATGTGGGTGTCCCAGGTCGCCTGGCCGTCATAGTGGGTATGGATATCGACGAAGCCGGGGGTCACCAGCAGGCCTCGCGCGTCGAGCTCCTCGCGGCCTTCGCCCCGGACCTTACCGACCTCGACGATCCGGCCGTCCTTGATGGCCACGTCGGCCTCGAAGGAAGCGCCGCCGCTCCCGTCCACGACCGTCCCGCCGCGAACAACGAGGTCCCATGCCCGTTCCATGGCCGTCTCCCTGGTGCGTTTCTTATCGACGTTCAGGGAATTAGCCGCCCTTCGAGGGCCGGCGGTCAAGGGCGCCCTCGCGGAACCCTAATGGCCCTCGCGCGGTCGCTCGGCGGTCTTCACCGCGCAGCCCTTCAGGGTCTTGTCGCCCAGAACCACCGCTGCGGTCAGCGGGTACTTGAGGTCCGACATTCCGTCGGAGCACTCAGCCTCGACCAGGACGATCTTCATCGGCTTGTCGCCCAACTGGGTTTCCCAGACCGCGCTCGCCCCCTGCATCACACCGCCCTTGTTCGGGCCGCTGGCGGCGTCCGAAGGCTCGGGCGTGGAATAGCTGATCTGGGTCTCGCGGATCTGCAGGCCCCAGAACGGCTCGGTGCCCAGGACGTCGATGTCGCCTTTGAAGGCGTCGGGCAGCTCTGGGGCGGTCGCCGGCGTGGTCGGCGCGTCGGCCGGCGCCTGGGCTCGGGATCCGTCCGGCGCCTGCGGCTGGCAGGCGCTGACCAGGATCGCCGCGGCGATGCTCAACGGGAGACGCTTCATCTCATACGTCCTTTCACCTCGGCCCTGGCCCGCTAGACTTGCGGGGACAATGAGTCGGGCCCTTACCTTCTACGAGTTTTTCGCCGGCGGCGGCATGGCGCGCCTTGGCCTGGGCGAAGCCTTCGCCTGCGTCTTCGCCAACGACTTCGACCCGCTCAAGGCTGCGACCTACCGCGCCAATTTTCCAGATTCCGAGGCGCATTTCCACGAGGGCGACGTCTGGGCGGTCGACAAGGCGGTGCTGGCGCTGGGCGCGGACCTCGCCTGGGCCTCCTCGCCCTGCCAGGATTTCAGCCTGGCAGGCGCACGGGCCGGCCTGGCGGGCGGGCGATCCTCCGCGTTCTTCGGCTTCTGGCGGCTGGTGGAAGCGCTCGGGTCGGATGCGCCCCAGACCGTGGTCATCGAGAATGTCAGCGGACTCCTGACCTCGCACGCCGGCGCCGATTTCACCGCGCTCTGCGCCGCGCTCGCCGCCCAGGGCTACAGCTTCGGCGCTCTGGAGATCGACGCCGCGCGCTTCATCCCGCAATCGCGGCCGCGGGTCTTCGTCATCGCCACCCGACGCTGGCCGCCAGCCGGCCTGATCGGCCAGAGCCCCTTCCATACCCGGGCCGTTCGCGAGGCGCACGAACGCCTGCCCGCGGAGCTGCAGGACCGCTGGATCTGGTGGGCCGGGACCGCTCCGGCCGCGCGCAACACCGACCTGGCCGCCCTGCTGGAGCCTGACCATGCGGTCGCCTGGCGAAGCGAAGCCCAGACCCGCGACCTGATCGCCCTGATGTCCCCCGCGCACCAGGCGCGGATCGAGGCCGCCAAGGCCGCCGGCCAACGTCAGGTCGGCGCGGTCTTCCGCCGGATGCGGGTCGAGAACGGCCAACGGGTCCAACGCGCCGAAGTCAGGTTCGACGGCGTGGCCGGATGCCTGCGCACGCCGCGTGGCGGATCCTCGCGCCAGACTCTCGTCGTGGTCGAGAACGGCCAGGTGCGAAGCCGCCTCGTCTCCCCGCGCGAGGGCGCCCGGCTGATGGGCCTTCCCGACAGCTACGCCCTGCCCCGCGCGGCCACGGGAGCCTTGCACGTGGTCGGCGACGGCGTCGTCGTCCCGGTCGTCCGCTGGCTCGCCGCCGAGATCCTCGAACCTCTGCTCAGGGAGCCTGCGGCGGCGGCGGCGGAATAGTCAGGCTGGGCTTCCCCGCAGAAGAAGTACGCTTCCAAATCCCTTCCGGGCGCTTAGGTTAGCGATCTAGAGCGCGCTCCGCCGAACCGGTTCGGCGGCAAGGTCGTGCTCCAGTCCAAAACCATTGAGAGAGCCATGGCCGACTCCACCTACGACGCCGCCCGCTACAAGCGTTCGGGCCGGGGCAAGATTTTCGACTCCGTCCTGGATCTGATCGGCGACACCCCGCTGGTTCGCCTGCCCCGGCTGACCGCTGCGCTGAAGCCCAAGGGCGAGGTCGTCGCCAAGCTGGAGTTCTTCAACCCGCTCGCCTCGGTCAAGGACCGCATCGGCGTCGCCATGATCGAGTGGCTGGAAGCGACCGGAAAGCTGAAGGCCGGCGGTTCGATCGTCGAGCCCACCTCCGGCAATACCGGCATCGCCCTGGCCTTCGTCGCCGCCTCCAAGGGTTATCCCATCACCCTGGTCATGCCCGAGAGCATGTCGATCGAGCGGCGCAAGATGCTGCTGATCCTGGGCGCCAAGCTTGAACTGACCCCGGCCGAGCGCGGCATGGCCGGCGCCGTGGCGCGGGCCAAGGAGATCGTCGAGGCGACTCCGGGCGCGGTGATGCCCCAGCAGTTCGACAACGAGGCGAACCCGCTGATCCACCGCGTATCGACCGCCGAGGAAATCTGGAACGACACCGACGGCAAGGTCGATGCGGTGGTCTCGGGCGTCGGCACCGGCGGCACCATCACCGGCATCGGCCAAGTGCTCAAGGCGCGCAAGCCCTCGGTCCAGATGGTCGCGGTGGAGCCGGAAGCCTCGGCCGTCCTGTCCGGCGGCCAGCCGGCTCCGCACAAGATCCAGGGCATCGGCGCGGGCTTCGTGCCCTCGATCCTCGACCGCGGTGTCATCGACGAGATCGTCCAGGTTTCCAACGACGACAGCTTCGCCATGGCGCGCCGCGTCGCCCGCGAGGAAGGTCTGCCGGTCGGCATCTCGTCCGGCGCGGCGCTCACCGCGGCCTTCGACCTGGCTTCCCGTGACGAATATGCGGGCAAGCTGATCGTCGCGATCATCCCGAGCTTCGCCGAGCGCTACCTCTCGACCGCGCTGTTCGAGGGCCTGTAGTCCGCATCTTCAGGTGAGGATCGCCGTCGTCGGATGCGGCGTCGCCGGCATGGCGGCGGCCCTTGCCCTGGCGCGCCGCGGGCATGAAGTCGTGTGCCTGGAAGCATTCGAAACGGCGCGGCCGATAGGTTCGGGGCTGCTCCTGCAGCCCTCGGGCCTGGCCGCCCTTCGCACGCTCGGCCTGGTCGACCAGGTGATAGACGCCGGGGCGCGGATCGACCGCCTTGATGGCCGCGACTTGGCCGGACGGCGGATCATGGACATGCGATACGCCGACTGGCGCGCGGACGCCTTCGGCGTTGGGACCCATCGCGCCACCCTTTTCGAGGTACTCCGCGACGCGCTGGATCCGGCCGGCGTCGAAGTACGGCAGGGGGTCGAGGTCCTCGACTTCGAAGGCCACGACAGCCCGCAGCTGACCGACTCGAAAGGCCGCGTTCACGGCCCCTTCGATCTTGTCGTCGTGGCGGACGGCTCAGCCTCGAAGCTGCGCGCCAAGCTTCGACCTCGGGGGCGCGCGCCACTCTATCCGTGGGGCGCGATGTGGGGGAACGCCAGGGATCCCGACGACGCCTTCGCCGGAGCCCTGCATCAGCGATACCACCGCGCATCGACGATGATGGGCGTCCTGCCGATCGGTCGCGGGGCGGAGGGCGAGAGGCTGGTCAGCTTCTTCTGGTCCCTGCCGGAAGCGACGATGGACGCGTTTCTGGCAGGCGACCTCGCGGCCTGGCGCGCGCGGGCCATAAGCATGTGGCCCGAGGCGGAGCCGATCATCGCCCAGTTCGACCGTCCGGAACTGTTCTCCCGCGCCACCTATCGCGACGTCCGCATCGGGCCCTGGTCAAACGGACGCTTCCTGTTGATCGGCGACGCCGCTCATGGCGCCAGTCCACAACTCGGCCAGGGCGCCAATCTGGGCCTGATCGACGCCGTCGAGCTAGCCGAGCGGTTAACCCCGGACCCGGCTCGTTCGATCCGCGGCTACCAGGCGGCGCGGCGCAGGCATGCTGGCCTCTACCAGTTCATCTCCCGCTGGCTCACTCCACTCTTCCAGTCGGAGGGGCGCCTCGGCGCGTTGATCCGCGATCTTGCCTTCACCCCGCTCTCCAAGGCGCCTGGCGGGCGTTATCTTGCGGCGCGGGTGCTCACAGGCACGCTTCGCCTGGGACGCACGCCGCGGAGCCTGCGCCCATGACCGACG
>JAEXKM010000372.1 GCA_023445705.1 Pseudomonadota bacterium | reverse complement strand
GATCTGGACGCAGCCCGCAACACGCTCGGCAGCCTCTCCGGCGACATCCACGCCACCCTAGCCGGCATGGCCCGGGATGGTGGACGGCGGCTCGCCCGCGGGCTGGTCGGCCGGATGGACCAGGCCTCGGCCGAAAGCGCCTGGATCAGGCCCTATGGCGGGTGGGGCAAGATCGACAGCGACGATGAGGCCCGCGGCGCGGACACGACGTCTGCCGGTTTTCTGGCCGGCTTCGATCGCCGCTCCGACGCCGGACTGCAACTGGGCGTCAGCTTCGGGTTCGACCGCACCGACGCCGACTTCGACGCGTCCGCCGGCAAAGGCCGGGTCGAGACGTGGGAGGCGGCGATCTATGGCCGACGCGAACTCGGCGCCCTGCGCTTCGATGGCTGGGCGGGATACGGGCGACTGGATACCTCGGTCAGTCGCGACCTGCAGCTGGGAGCGCTTAGCCGCCGAGCCTCGGCCGATTATCGCGGCGACCGCTTCGCCCTGGGCGCCGAGGCGGGCCGACGGTTCGAGCGGCGCTGGGGTCAGGTCGAACCCCTGGCCGGCCTCAGCTACATCTCAGTGCGTGAAGACGGTTTCGAAGAAGAAGACGCCGGAGGCCTCGGCGTCGCAGCGCGGAGCACGACCCTGGACGGCCTGAGCTCGAGCCTCGGCGTCCGCGTCCGCTCGGACCTGACGCTCGGCGCTCCGGTGGCCCTCGATCTCCAGGCCCGATGGAACCACGAGTTCCTCGACCGCGCCGCGACCCTCGACGCCCGTCTGCTGGGCGTGGACGGCGGCGGCTTCGTCGCACGTGGGGCGGCGATCGGCCGTGACAGCGCGGTGCTCGGCATCGGCGCCAGCAGCGCGCTGAACGCCAACATAGACCTGCGCCTGGATTACGACGCCACGCTCAACGCCGACCGTACCGACCAAGCCGTCAGCCTCGCCTTGCACGTCGCCTGGTAGCAAGCGCACGCACCCGCCCGTACTCGGGCGCGACTTCCAGTTGCGGCCAGGGTTTGACCTGATTGCCCGCCTTCGGGCCCAGATCGAGAGTTTCGGCTAGCTGAGACACTCGAATAGGGAACGTGAGCAATGCTGAGCGGCTTCTGCAAATCCACCGCCATAGCTGCGAGCCTGGCGCTCGCGGGCATGACGCTCGCCGCCTGTGAAAGCCCCGGCGGCAAGGTTTCTGTGCTCCAGAGCGACGCCGTCGGCGTCGCCGCGGGTTCGACCTACGCCTGGTCGCCGTCTGCACGGCCGGGAACTGGCGATCCACGCGTCGACAACGACATCATCCAGGCCCGCATCAAGGCCGGTGTCGACGCCGCGCTCCAGGCCAAGGGCTATCGCCCGGCCGATCCGTCTACGGCGACCTTGCTGGTTCAGTACCACATCGGTCTGCAGAACAAGCAGGACACCAGTGTCGACACCTTCGGCGGCGGCATGGGCCCGGGCGGCGTGGCTTGCGGCATCCGCGGCTGCATCGGCGGCTATGGCTGGGGCATGTATGGCGCGCCGATGGATATCGACGTCCGTCACACGGACTATGTCGAAGGCACCGTCATGCTCGACCTGATCGACCGGGCGAGCGGCAAGCTGGCTTGGCGGGCGACGTCCACTAAGCGCCTCGATGAGAAGGACGCCGACCAGGCCGGGGTGAACGCGATCTTCGCCGACATGGTCAAGACCCTGCCCTGAGGCCACGCCGACGTTCGGGGGAAAACCCTGACCTCAAATTCCGGACGCGCTCGATACATTCCGGAAATTGACGCGCGAGGTTTCCGAACGATCCGTCCGCAACACGGAGATCCGGACTGATGCTGAAACCTCGCGTACGCGCCATGGCCGTGTCGGCCATTCCAGCGGTTCTCGTCGGCATCGCCTCGGCGATCATCCTGATCGCCGTCGTGCTGGTGGCGAACATCTGGCAGAAGCTGCTGTGGAACATCCTGCCCCCGATGGTGGGCGCCACGTCCACGACCTGGTGGTGGGTGGTCGGTGTGCTGACCCTGACCGGCGTCGCCGTCGGACTGGTGGTGAAATATGTGCCGGGCCACGCCGGTCCTGACCCCGCCACGACGTCGCTGTTCGGACCACCGACCCCGCTGATCGTCTTGCCCGGCCTCGCACTGGTTCTCGTCCTCGCGCTGGGCGGCGGGGTGAGTCTTGGTCCCGAAAACCCGATCATCGCCATCATCGTCGGCGTCACCGTCGCCGTAGGCACCCGCCTCCTGCCCGCCATCAAGGCCGACGGTTGGGTGATCCTGGCCGCAGCAGGCACCATCGGGGCGATGTTCGGCACGCCGGTGGCCGCCGCGCTGCTGATGTCCGAGACCCTGAAAGGGGATGCAGAGACCCCGCTTTGGGATCATCTCTTCGCCCCGCTGGTCGCGGCGGCGGCCGGCGCCCTGACCATGACGCTGTTCGAACAGCCGAACTTCACGCTGCCGCTTGAGCCCTACACCGCGCTGCACATGACGGACATTCTGGGCGGTGTCGCCGTAGCCTTCGTTGCGCTTCTGGTCGGAATGATCGCCGTCTGGCTCTTCCCGATCGCGCACCGGTTCTTCACCGGCCTCAAGCACCCGGTGCTGATGCTGGGGCTGGGCGGCTTCCTGCTGGGCATCCTCGGCGTCATCGGCGGCCCTATCACCATGTTCAAAGGCCTGGCCGAGATGAAGGAACTGGCGACCGGCGAGGCCAGCTACACCCTCGCTGGCCTGGCGATGATCGTCGCGGTCAAGCTGGTCGCGGTGCTGATCTCGGCGACCTGCGGCTTCCGGGGCGGGCGCATCTTCCCGATGGTGTTCATCGGGGTCGCGTTCGGTCTCTTGGCTCACAGGGTCGCGCCAGGTGTTCCAGTATCGATCGCGGTCGCCAGTTCAGTGCTAGCCTTCACCCTCATCGCGACCCGGGACGGATGGCTGAGCCTATTCATGGCGGCGATCATGATCACCGGTTCGGGCGTCGCGCTGCTCCCCCTGCTCTGCATCGTCATCCTGCCGGTCTGGCTGGTGTTGGCCGGCCGCCCGGAGATGCTGATCAAGGCCACGCCGAAGGAGGCCGCGGTGGGCCAAGGCGCCGAGCGCCCCGCCCCATAGGCCCGAAGAAATCGGCGCTTCCTCAAGACACCTCCGCCGTCCTGGCGGAGGTGTCTTTCGCGCCGCCCAGCCTGTCCACGCGCACGCGCCGCTCAACGCCCGGGTGTTTCGGCGGCCCCGCTCGGGTGTTTTCCGGATGGTGAGGCCTGCCCCCGACCGGCGACGCTGCCCGTCAAGAACCCCAAAATTCGGAGGACGCCATGCCCAAGCCGAACATCCTGGTCATCTTTGGCGACGACATCGGGATCACCAATCTTAGTTGCTACAGTGACGGGATCATGGGCTACGAGACGCCCAGCATCGACCGACTCGCCAAGGAAGGCCTGCGCTTCCTGCACTATTATGGCGAGCAGAGCTGCACGGCCGGCCGGGCGGCGTTCCTGACCGGCCAGCACGGCCTGCGCAGCGGTTTGACCAAGGTGGGCTTCCCAGGCGCCCCGATGGGGATGAGCCAACTCGACCCCTCGATCGGCGGGCTGCTGAAGAACCTCGGCTATGCGACCGGCCAGTTCGGCAAGAACCATGTGGGCGACCGCAACGAGACCCTGCCGACGGTGAACGGCTTCGACGAGTTCTTCGGCAACCTCTACCACCTGAACGCCGAGGAAGAGCCTGAGCTTCCGAACTATCCGAAAGACCCGGCCTATCGCGCCAAGTTCGGGCCACGGGGGGTCCTGCGCTGCAAGGCCACCGACAAGGACGATCCCACCGTGGATCCTCGCTTCGGCAAGGTGGGCAAGCAGACCATCGAAGATACCGGGCCGCTCAACAAGAAGCGGATGGAAACGATCGACGACGAGACGTCGGAGGCAGCGATCGACTTCATGAAGCGCCAGAACGCGGCGGGACAGCCGTTCTTCTGCTGGTTCAATTCCACGCGCATGCACCTTCGCACCCACGTCCGCGACAGCCACCGCGGCCGCTACGAGCACGGCGACTGGGAATATGGCGACGGCATGATGGAGCACGACGACACCATCGGCACGCTGCTCGACGCCCTCGACGAGATGAAGATCGCCGAGGACACCATCGTCCTCTACACCAGCGACAACGGCCCCCACATGAACACCTGGCCGGACGGGGCGATGACCTGGTTCCGGTCCGAAAAGGACACCAACTGGGAAGGCGCCTTCCGCGTGCCCTGCCTGATCCGTTGGCCGGGCCATATCGAAGCCGGTACGGTCACCAACGAACTGATGAGCCACAACGACTGGGTCCCGACCTTCTGCGCTATCGTCGGCGAGACCGACATCGTCGGTAAGCTGAAGGCCGGCTACAAAGCCAACGGCATCGACTACAAGGTGCACCTCGACGGTTATGACCAGTCGAAGTTCCTGACCTCGGTGAAGGGCAGCGCGGGCCGGAACAACGGAGCCAAGAGCGCCCGCAACACCTTCTTCTACACCGACGATGACGGGCTGCTCGTGGCGATGCGGCACGGCGACTACAAATACGTCTACGCCGAGCAACGCATGCCGGGGACGATGGGCCTGTGGGCCGAACCATTCACCCACCTGCGACTGCAAAAGACCTTCAACCTGTTCCAGGACCCGTTCGAACGGGCGGACATCACTTCCAACACCTTCTGGGATTGGCAGTTGGATCAGATCGGCGCGGTCTATGGCGCGATGCAGGAGGTCTTCGACTTCGCGGCGACCTTCAAGGAGTTCCCGCCGCGGTCCTTCCCGCCGAGCTTCGTGCCCAGCTCGATCATGGAAGAGATCCTCGGTCATATTAAAGAAGGCCGACAGGAGGCCGCCGAGGAAGCCGCCCGCAAG
>JAEXKM010000364.1 GCA_023445705.1 Pseudomonadota bacterium | reverse complement strand
GGCCCTCGATGGTGGTGATCTTCGCGCTCGCCACCGCCTCGAGCGGGGTGACGCAGGCGCGGATCGGCTGGCCGTCGGCCAGGACTGTGCAGGCGCCGCACTGGGCGACGCCGCAGCCGTACTTGGTCCCGGTGAGCTGCAGCTCGTCGCGCAGGACCCACAGCAGAGGCGTGTCGGGAGCGGCCTTCACGGCCGTCGGCTTGCCGTTGACGTCCAGGGTCGTGGCCATGGGGTTTCCCTCCCGAAATTCAGAGAACCTGGGAATCTTAACAGCGTTTAGAGCGACCGGTAAAGCCGGCTGCGTTTTCGCGGCCGAACCGGTTTCCACTTCGGCGGATCGCGCTCTAGGTTGAGCGGATCGAACGCAGAGGCCGCAGTGGACGCTTTTCCAGCCTTTTTCCCCCTGGCGGGGCGGACCGTCATCGTCGCGGGATCCGGAGAACCGGCTCTGGCGAAACTGCGCCTCTTCGAGGGCTCTCCGGCGCGCGTGGTCCATCTGGAAGGCCTGGCCGCCCATGACGCGAGCGCTTACGAGGGCGCGGCGCTCGCCTTCGTCGCCGACGCTGATGACGCCTTCGCCCACGCGGCGGCCGCGGCGGCGCGGGCGGCCCACGTGCCGGTGAATGTCGTCGACAGGCCTGGCCTCTGCGATTTCACCACTCCGGCGGTGGTCGACCGAGGGGAGGTGGTGGCGGCCATCGGCACCGGCGGCGCCTCGCCCATGCTGGCGACCATGCTGCGCCATGACATCGAGGCTCGCGTTCCCGAAGGCGCAGGCCGGGTCGCCGCTCTCTTCCGCAAGCTGCAGGACGAGGTGCGGCAGGCGCTTCCCGAGCTGCACGAGCGGCGCGCCTTCCTGCGCGAGGCGCTCTCGGGGCCCGCCGCCCAGGCGGCGATGAGCGGCGACATGGACGGCGCGGCGCGCTTGCTGCGCGAGGCGCTGGCCAAGGGAAGCAAGGCGCTGGGGCGGGTGCGTTTCGTGGCCGGGCAGGGGGCCACCGATCTGCTTACCTTGCGGGCCAGCCGCGCCCTGGCCTCCGCAGATGTCCTGGCCGCCGATCCGGGCGTTGCGCCGGGTGTCCTGGGCATGGCGCGACGCGACGCCGAGCGGCTGGAGGCCTTCGAGCCGGCGGCGCTCGCGGCGCTCGCCGGCCGCGGGATGAGTGTGGTGCGGGTGCTGGCCGGACCGCCGCAGCTTGCCGAGCTCTCGGCCCTGCGCGCTGCGGGCGTGGAGGTCGAGGTGCTGCCGGCGGCGGTTTCGTGAGCGCGCTGACGCCGGAAGACTTCGGGGCGGTTCTGCTCTCCTTGAGGGTGGCGCTTGTCGCGACCCTGGTCGGCCTGCCGATCGCGGTCGCCGTGGCGCTGGCTCAGGCTCGGGGACGCTTCCCGGCGCGGGTGGTGCTCGACGCGCTGGTGACCTTGCCGCTGGTGCTGCCGCCGGTGGCCACCGGCTATGTGCTGCTGCTGCTGTTCGGGCGGCGGGGATGGCTGGGCGCGCCGCTCGAGAAGCTGGGCGTGGTCTTTGCGTTCGATTGGACGGGGGCGGCCCTGGCGGCGGGGATCATGGCCTTTCCGCTGATGGTGCGGCCGATCCGGCTGGCCATCGAAGCGGTCGACGTGGAGGTCGACGAGGTGGCGCGCACCCTGGGGGCCGCCCCCCTGGTCCGCTTCTTCCGCGTGACGCTGCCGCTCGCCGGGCCGGGCGTCGCCGCCGGCGCCATTCTCGGCTTCGCCAAGGCGCTGGGGGAGTTCGGGGCGACGATCACCTTCGTGGCGGCGATTCCAGGCGAGACCCTCACCCTGCCGGCGGCGATCTACAACGCCACCCAGTCGCCGGGATCGGAAGCCCGCGCCGCCGCCCTGTGCGCCGTGGCCGCCGTTATCGCCGTGGCGGCGGTCTTCCTCTCCGATGGCGTCGGACGATGGGCGGGCCGTGCGGCGCGGGGCGAGCGTCGGTAATATACCCGGGTAATATTGACGGCATGATTTATCCGGGTAAAAGGCGCGCTCCAGGCAGGAGCCGACGACCTTGTCCCTCGATCTCGACATCACGCCCGCGGTCGCCCGCGGCCTTCGCAGCGCCTTCGGGACGAGTGAGCTCGACGGCGCCCGCGCGCTCGGCGGCGGCCTTTCGGGCGCGCGCATCCACAAGGTCCGGGTCGGCGGCGTGCCCTACCTGCTGCGTGTCGAGGCCGAGCGGGACGCGTTTCGCGATCCGGCCCGCGCCTATGCCTGCATGCGGATCGCCGCTCAGGCGTTCCTGGCCCCGCGGGTGCGCTATGCGGACGCCGAGGACGGCGTGGCGATCATGGATTTCATCGACGAGAAGTCGCTGACCTTCGACTACCGCGGCTCGCGCGAAGACCTGATCGTCGAGGCGGCGCAGACGGTTCGCGCCCTGCATGCCGGGCCCGCCTTCCCGCCGCTGGTGGATTATCTCGACGGCATGGACGCCCTGATCGCGATCTTCCGGGAGCGCGGGCTGTTCGCCGCCGAGGCCACGGACAAAGTCTTCGAACTCTATGGGCGTCTACGGGCAGGCTATCGAACCGATCCGTCCGACCTGGTCGCCAGCCACAACGATCTCAACCCACGCAACATCCTCTTCGATGGTCAGCGCCTGTGGCTGGTCGATTGGGAATCGGCGTTCCAGGCCGACCGTTACGTCGATCTCGCCTGCATCGCCAATCTGTTCGCTCACACAGACGGTGAAGAGGACCTGCTGCTGCGCGCCTATCACGGCCAGGCCGATGAGGTCGCCCGGGCGCGCCTCTACCTGATGCGGCAGGTGAACCATCTGTTCTACGCCGTCAGCCTTTCCAACAGCGTGGCCGAGGCGGCGCCGGTCGCGAGCCTGGCCGGGGCCGGCCTGGCGGAACTCCACGCCGGCGTGAGCCTGGGCGAGGTCGACCTGGCCTCGGCCTCCGCCCGGCTGGACTATGCGCGGGCCCGCCTCGCCGCGGCCCTAGAAGGCCTGAGCGCGCCGCGGTTCGAGCAGGCGATCGCGTTGATCGCCTAGATCGCCGGGCAGGCTGGCTTGCCGAGTGCGGGGAGGCTCAGGCCGCCGCGCCTTCTCCGTTCTCGGCCAAGGCGACGGCTTTCGACAGGCGCACGATTTCGGCGATCAGCGCCGCAGGAGAGATCGGCTTTCCGACCACTCCGTCCATGCCCGCCTGACGGTAGGATTCCTGCTGGTGGGCCAGCACGTTGGCGGTGAGGGCGATGATCGGCGTCGCGCCCACGGTCCCGCCCATGGCGCGAATGCGCCGGGCGGCCTCCAGCCCATCGATCCCGGGCATCTGGACGTCCATCAGGATCAGGTCGAAAGCGCCCTGCGCGGCCGCCTGCACGCCCATGAGGCCGTCGGCGGCCGTCTCGACCACCGCGCCCAGGCTCTGCAGCAGGCGCGAGGCGACCATCCGGTTGGTCGCGTTGTCTTCCACCACCAGCACCCGCAACTCGTCGAGCCAGGCTTCGCCAGGCTCCTCCTGCTGCGCCAGGGGCGCGGTCGGCGGGGCGTCGACCTCCAGCCAGAACACCGAGCCGAGGCCCTCGGTCGATGCAAAGCCCACGCCGCCGCCCATCATCTCGGCCAGCTTGCGCGTGATGGAAAGGCCCAGGCCCGATCCCCCGAACCGGCGCGTGGTCGAGGCGTCGCCCTGGTCGAAGCGCTGGAAGATCCGTGGCTGGACAGCTTCGGGAATCCCTACCCCGGTGTCGGCGATCTCGAGCCGCAGCATCTGCTTGTCGTCGCCGCGGCGCAGGGCGACCCGGATCACAACCTCGCCCTTGAGGGTGAACTTCAGGGCGTTGCCGACCAGGTTGAAGAGCGCCTGGCGCAGGCGCACCGGATCGGACAGCACCCAACCGATGTCGGGCGCAGCCTCGATGTTGAGCCGCAGGTTCTTCAGTTGCGCCTGCGGGCGCAGCAGCCGGGCGACGTTCTCCACGACCGACACGGGATCGACCGGCTCGCGCGTGGTCTCGAGCTGGCCCGCCTCGATCTTCGAGAAATCGATGACGTCGTTCAGCAGCTCGGCCAGCATTTCGCCGCAGGAGAGAGCCTCCTCCAGCATGGCGCGGCCCTCGTCCGACAGCGGCTCGGACTTCAGCAGGTGCAGCACGCCCATGACGCCGTTCATCGGCGTGCGGATCTCGTGGCTGACATTGGCCAGGAACGCGGCCTTGGCCTCATTGGCGGTCAGCGCCGCCTGGCGGCTGAGTTCGGCCTCGTCACGGGCCCGGACCAGCTCGGTGATGTTCTGCGAGACGCCGAACAGGGCATGCTCGCCGCCCGGCCGGGTTTCGGCGCGGAAGGTGTTGCGCCAGTGGGTCCAGTCGCCGGCCGGCGTGCGCAGGCGGTGCTCGAACGAGGCCGGTTGCCCCGAGAGGATGCCGTTCATCATCACCGCGCGCAGATAGGGCGCGTCTTCCGGGTGGATGATCTCGGCGACCTGTTCGAGCGT
>JAEXKM010000340.1 GCA_023445705.1 Pseudomonadota bacterium | reverse complement strand
GATCTGTACGGATGCGGTGCTCGCCGCGGCCGACCGGCACATGGCCCGCGCCTTCGATCGCGCGGTGAGGTCGGGGGTTCCCCTGCGCCGGCTCCAGGCCGAGCAACGGGACTTCATGGCGATGCGCGAGGACGCCGCCCGGCGTTCGCCCCGGGCCCTCGCCTCGCTCTATGATCAGCGCATCGCGGACTTGAACGCGATGGCCGACGGTCCGGACCCGACCTGGTAGTCGGGCCCGGCGCTTCGGCTGGGGTTTTAGGCCAGCAGGTCCTTCACGGTGTCGCGCTCGCCGACCAGTTCGTCGTTGGTGATTGCGATCTTCGACTTGGCGAAATCGTCCATCTCGTAGGAGGTGATGACTTCGTAGCCGGTGGCGGTGGTCTTCACCGGCATGCCGGCCCAGACGCCTTCGGCGAAGCCGTAGCGGCCTTCGCTGTTGACGGCGACCGAGTGGATGGCGCCGACGGTGGTCAGGTCGCGCACGTGGTCGATCAGCGCGTTGGCGGCCGAGGCGGCCGACGACAGGCCGCGGGCCTCAATGATGGCCGCGCCGCGCTTGCCGACGGTCGGCAGGTAGTCGTTCTTCAACCAGGCTTCGTCGCCGATGACGTCAGCGGCCGGCTTGCCGCCGATCTTGGCGTGGGTGAAGTCGGCGAACATGGTCGGCGAGTGGTTGCCGTAGATGAACAGCTCGCTGACGTCGTTGATCGAGACGCCGGCCTTCTTGGCCAGTTGGGCGCGGCCGCGGTTCTCGTCCAGGCGGACCATGGCGGTGAAGCGGTCGGCGGTCAGGCGCTTGGCCTGGGCGGCGGCGATCATCACGTTGGTGTTGCAGGGGTTGCCGACCACGGCGACGCGGGCGTCGTCAGCGGCGACGGCGTCGATGGCCTTGCCCTGGGCGATGAAGATCTTGCCGTTGTCCTTCAGCAGGTCGGCGCGTTCCATGCCCGGACCGCGCGGCTTGGAGCCGACCAGCAGGTTCCAGTTGGCGTCCTTGAAGGCGACGTTGGCGTCGTCGGTCAGGACCATGTCGGCCAGCAGCGGGAAGGCGCAGTCTTCCAGTTCCATGGCGACGCCCTTCAGGGCCTTCTGGGCGCCTTCGGTCGGGATCTCGAGCAGTTGCAGGATGACCGGCTGGTCCTTGCCCAGCATTTCGCCCGAGGCGATGCGGAAGAGAAGGGCGTAACCGATATTGCCGGCGGCGCCGGTGACCGCGACGCGGATCGGCTTTTTCGTGGTCATGGAACTGTCCCGTGTTTGCAGTGCGAAATCGCGGGCGGTCTAGACCCGCATGGCCCTAAGGGCAAGTGACAGGGCGCCGCCCGCGCTCTAGTGCGTCCCGACCCGAGCTCTCGAGGACCCTGCCGATGTTCGCCATCGATCCGGCCTTCCCGCCCACCTCGCACGCCCTCGCCGAGCTGAAGCTCTGCCATGTGCGGCTGCAGGATGACGCGCGCTATCCGTGGCTGGTGCTGATCCCGCGGGTCGAGGGCGCGCGTGAGCTGGAAGACCTCTCCCGCGAGGACCTGGCGGTGCTCATGGACGAGGTGCTCCTGGCCGGCCGCCTGGTGCGCGCGGCCGGCATGACGGTGGAAAAGCTCAACGTCGGGGCGCTGGGCAATGTCACCCCGCAGCTTCACGTCCACGTGGTCGGCCGCCGCGCTGGCGATCCGGCCTGGCCCGGTCCCGTCTGGGGGCATAGCCCGGCGGAGCCCTACGAAGCCGAGGCGCTTTCTCGCATGATCGATCGCCTGAAGCCGCTGTTCTGACCGCTTCCCCCGGTGTCATCCCGGCTGCAGCGAAGCGAGGCCGGGACCCATACGCGCTGGCGATGCAAACCCTGGCGAGGCCGCGCCACTCTCTGCGCGACACGGTGTTCATAGGTCCCGGTCTTCGGCCTTCGACCAAAGCCGGGACGACGCCTTTGCAAGGACGTCTCGGAGATCAGCGCCGATCGGAGCGGGCCTACTGATCGAAGATCAGATACCAGTACAGCGCGACTTCCGACCGGTGTTTTCCACCCGCGTAGAGGTATCGATCGAAGCCGCCGAGCACGAAGCCGTATCGCTCATAGAAGCGGCAGGCCGAAATGTTGTTCGTCTGCGTCTCAAGTCGAATTCCAACAGCTTGCCGCTGGCGCGCCCATGCCACGATGGCATCCATCAGCATGCGGCCGGCGCCCGTCCGGCGATGCGTGGCGTCTACGGCCAGATCGTCCAGGCTGACGAAGTTGTTCCACGCCGCGGACGCGGCGGCGTAGCCAAGGGGCGCATCGTCTTCGTCGGCAATGACGAACAGCCTGCGATCGTCGCTGCCTATAAATCCGAGCAGCGCCTGATCGTCGAACCCGTAGGTCTTCGTATATGGCGCGACGTCGATCGTTCGGTGCGTCACGCCGCGACCGTCGAACGGGCCCAACGCTTCCGAAGTCACCCTGAATGCGTAGTCGCACTCCGCCAGCGACGCCGGATCGTCAGGCCGCCCAAGTCGGACGCGAAGCCCGCGTGGCTGTCGTTCATGCCCTGCATGCTCCGAAGTGTGCCCAAATCCCCGCGCCCGGCTACCGCAAA
>JAEXKM010000332.1 GCA_023445705.1 Pseudomonadota bacterium | reverse complement strand
CCGGCGCGGTGGTCGGAGGCCCGGTCGGCGCGGCGGTCGGAGCCGGCGTCGGGGCGGTGGTCAGCAAGGCCGCCGACCGCTAGCACGGTTCCCATCCGCCACGCGAACGCCCCAATCGGGGCGTCAGAATGGCGGTGATGCTGAAGCGAGCTGTCCTGTTTACGGTCGTCGCAAGCCTTGCGACGCCGGTTGCGGCCGCGCCCTCGTGGCGGGTCCAGCAAGCGTGCGCGCTTCAACGCTATCTGCGCGCCACCCCAGCCTTCCCTAACCCCGGGTGGGGCCGCGAGGCTTCCAACGTTTCGCTGGGTGGTTCTAGCCTGTCCGTCAGCCGGCGTGAGGACGCGGCCGCTCGCGCCCAGTTCGATACCGCCATGCGTTCGGGCCGCGCCTTCGCCGATCGCGCCGCAGCTCAGCTCGCTCGCGAGAAGGACATCAGCCAGGAAGAGGCCTACCGACGGATCGGGGCCGATCCGGGCCCTTGGCCCCAGGTGACAAGCGCACAGTGCCAGGCGCTTGAGCAGCGCTCCAAGACGGCGTCCCGCTAGCTCCCGCCATCCTGCTGACAGAAACTGACACTCGGCTCCGCTAGCGTCGAAGCATGATCGATCCTACCTTGGCGTTCATGCCCCGTTCCGCACCGCCCAGCACCCCAGGCGTCGCCGACATGTCGGCCAGCTTCGATTACGACGAAAACGCCATGCCGATGCTGTGGAAGCCGCATCGCCCTGCCCGGCCCGAAAAGTCGGAGGGCGGCAAGCGCTTCAAGCTGGTCAGCGACTATGAACCGGCCGGAGACCAGCCGACGGCGATCGCCGACCTTGTCGCCGGGCTGGAGGGCCGCGAGCATGATCAGGTCCTGCTGGGCGTCACCGGCTCGGGCAAGACCTTCACCATGGCCAAGGTGATCGAGGCGACCCAGCGCCCGGCGCTGATCCTTGCCCCCAACAAGACCCTGGCGGCCCAGCTCTATTCCGAGTTCAAAGCGTTCTTCCCGGACAACGCGGTCGAGTTCTTCGTCTCGTACTACGACTATTACCAGCCCGAGGCGTACGTCCCGCGGACCGACACCTACATCGAGAAGGACTCCTCGATTAACGAGCAGATCGACCGGATGCGCCACTCGGCGACGCGGGCGATCCTCGAGCGCGACGACGTCATCGTCGTGGCGTCGGTCTCCTGCATCTACGGCATCGGGTCGGTCGAGACCTACACGGCCATGACTTTCACGCTCGAGCCTGGCCAGCGGCTGGACGAGAAGCAGTTGATGGCCGACCTCGTGGCGCTGCAGTACAAGCGCAACGATCAGGCGTTCGAGCGCGGCTCCTTCCGCCGCCGCGGCGACACCATCGAAATCTTCCCTGCCCACTACGAGGATCGCGCCTGGCGGATCTCGCTGTTCGGCGACGAGGTCGAGGCGATCAGCGAGTTCGACCCGCTGACCGGCAAGAAGACCGCGGACCTGCCGGGGATCAAGATCTACGCCAACAGCCACCACGTCACGCCTCGTCCCACCTTGAACCAGGCGGTGATTCAGATCCGGGAAGAGTTGAAGGAGCGCCTCGACTGGCTGGTGGCCAACGGCAAGCTGCTGGAGGCCCAGCGTCTGGAGCAGCGCACGACGTTCGATCTGGAGATGATCCAGGCCACGGGCTCCTGCGCGGGCATCGAGAACTACAGCCGCTTCCTTTCCGGCCGCCGTCCGGGAGAGCCGCCGCCGACCTTCTTCGAATACATTCCCGAGAACGCGCTGCTGTTCGTCGACGAGAGCCACCAGGCGATCCCGCAGATCGGCGCGATGTATCGCGGCGACTATCGACGCAAGTTCACGCTGGCCGAGTACGGCTTCCGCCTGCCCTCCTGCCTGGACAACCGCCCCCTCAAGTTCGAGGAGTGGGACGCCATGCGTCCCCAGACCGTAGCCGTCTCGGCCACCCCGGCGAACTGGGAGCTGGAGCGGGCCGGCGGAGTCTTCGCCGAGCAGGTGATCCGCCCTACCGGCCTGATCGACCCCCCCGTCGAGGTGCGCCCGGTCTCCAAGGACAACCACAGCCAGGTCGACGACGTGATCGCCGAAGCGCGCGACACCATCGCCCGTGGCTATCGCACCCTGGTCACAGTCCTCACCAAGAAGATGGCCGAGGACCTGACCGAGTACATGCACGAGCAGGGTCTGCGGGTTCGCTACATGCACTCGGACATCGACACGATGGAGCGCATCGAGATCATCCGCGACCTACGGCTCGGCGCCTTCGACGTGCTGATCGGGATCAACCTGCTGCGGGAAGGCCTGGACATCCCGGAGGTTGGGCTGGTCGCGATCCTGGACGCCGACAAGGAAGGCTTCCTGCGGTCGGAGACATCGCTGATCCAGACCATCGGCCGCGCCGCGCGGAATGTGGACGGCAAGGTGATCCTCTATGCGGACAGCATCACCGGCTCGATGGAACGAGCCATGGCTGAGACCCAACGCCGCCGCGAGAAGCAGGAGGCCTATAATCTTGAGCACGGCATCACGCCCGAGAGCGTGAAGAGCCAGATCAAGGAAATCCTCGCCAGCCCATACGAAAAGGACCGCGTGCTGGTGCCGGTTGGCGTGGCGGAGGATTCCAAGCCCTTCGTCGGGGACAACTTCAAGGCCACGCTACGCGACCTGGAGGCGAAGATGCGCCAGGCCGCGGCGGACCTCGAATTCGAGACCGCGGCGCGCCTACGCGACGAGATCAAGCGCCTCAAGCTCCTCGACCTGGAGTTCGCTAACGACGCCCTGACCGGCGAGGGCGAAGAGGTCGACAGGGACGCGGTCAAACGAGTGCGAGCCGAAGCTAGAGCGGAATCCGCGGCGCGCTTCAAGAAGGGCAAGCGCTAGCACGGAGATTCGACTAACTGGTTGTTTTAAAATGTAAACAACTCAGAATAGCGACGCTTCATATACGCTCCTGTCACCCAAACTCCACACTCCTTCCGCACCGCGAAAATCCGCATCGGAAGTCGGAACCACGGTCGCGCTTCGTGCGTAGTGGTTGGAACAGCGGTCGCACGTGGCCCGCAGGGGGCTGCACGACCGCCCTTGGGGATAAAGAAATGACGCCTCCGCTTTCTGTGGTGGCCAGCAACGCCACCCCGTTGTCGACCAGTGACCTTTCCGAGCGCATCCGCCGGTTGCAAGCCGAAGCGAAGTCCCTGGCCCGCGAGCATATCTACGCCCTTGAGCAGGCCCTGCTGCAGGTCGAGCGCCTCTCTGCCGAAATCGCCGACGGCGGCGACGCTTACCCGGCGGGCATCCGCGAACTTGCGCGGCGCATGGCCGAGGACTGTGAGATGAAGGTCCAGACGCTCGAGGCCATCTCCGCGCGCGCCTGAGAGGGGAACTTCGAAGGTCTCCTCCCCGTTGGCGCGAATCCTGCTGCTCCGTCCTCGGATTGTTCAGCTTTGGGAGCGTCGGATGGCGATGCGGACTTCAGCGGCCCTGAGGGTAGTGGCCGGAAATCAGGCCCCGACGGGGCAAAGCGTGGCGGACCAGATCCGTCTCTTGCAGGCGCAGGCGAAGGCCCTGGCCCGCGATCATATCGAGGCGCTGGAGAGCGCGCTGCTCCAGGTCGAACGGCTGTCCGCCGAAATCGCCGGCGGCGGTGAGGCCTATCCGGTCGGCGTGCGCGAAATCGCCCGACGACTAGCCGAGGACTGCGAAGCCAGCGGCAATACGCTCAAGGCGATCGCCGGTCGCGCCTAGGCCGCCAGGTCAGACCTGACTTAGGCGCTAGGCGACCAGATCACGAAACTCGTGGCTGCGGCGCAGCCAGGCGGCGGCGTAGCCACAGATCGGGGTGATCGTCCGCCCCCGCGCCCTGGCGTCGGCTGCGACCGCGGCCATCAGCCGGCCGGCCGCTCCGGTCCCACGCAGCGCTGGCGGGCTTTCCACGTGATCGATGTAAAGGCGCTCGCCCGCGAGGCGATAGTCAGCCCAGGAGGTCATGCCGTTCTCGACCATCTCGAAACGGCTTGCGGCGGTGTTGTCGACGAGTTGCTGGCTCATGGGCGGTCTAACCTCTCAGACGCGGTTTCGATCCGGAACCTAGACCAGTTCGATGGCCATGGCGGTCGCTTCCCCGCCGCCGATGCAAAGACTAGCCACGCCGCGCTTGCCGCCTCGGGCCTGCAGCGCCGCGATCAGGGTGGCGAGGATACGCGCTCCGCTGGCGCCGATCGGATGCCCCAGGGCGCAGGCGCCGCCGTTGACGTTCAGCTTTTCCCGGTCGATGCCCAGTTCCCGCTCAGCGATCATGGCGACGACGGCGAAGGCCTCGTTCACCTCGAATAGATCGACGTCGTCCACGCTCCAGCCCGCCTTCGCGAGCGCCTTGCGCATCGCCGGGACGGGCGCGGTGGTGAACAGGCCCGGCTCATGGGCATGGGCCGCATGGCTGACGATCCTCGCCGCGACGGCCAGGCCCAGCCGCTCGGCCACGGAGGCCCGCGTCAGCACCAGCGCCGCAGCGCCATCGGAGATGGAAGAGGCGTTCGCCGCGGTGATCGCGCCATCCTTGCAGAAAGCGGGCTTCAGGGTCGGGATCTTGGCCGGATCGGCCTTCAGGGGTTGCTCGTCGGCCGACACCGTCTCCGCACCCTTTCGGGTGACCACTTCGACCGGGACGATCTCGCGCGCGAAGGCGCCGTTCTGGCTCGCGGCCTTGGCGCGTTCGAGCGAGGAGATCGCGTATTGGTCCATAGCCTCCCGCGTGAACTGATAGGCGCGGGCCGTCTCGTCGGCGAACGAGCCCATCAGCCGGCCGGGCTCATAGGCGTCCTCCAGTCCATCCAGATACATGTGGTCGAAAGCCGTATCGTGGCCGATACGCGCGCCGGCGCGATGCTTGGTCAGCAGATAAGGCGCATTGGTCATGCTCTCCATGCCGCCGGCGACGATGATTTCGGCGCTGCCGGCCGCAAGGGCGTCGTGGGCCATGATGGCCGCCTGCATGCCCGAGCCGCACATCTTGTTGACCGTGGTCGCCTCGACCGATTGCGGCAGGCCCGCACCGAGCGCGGCCTGGCGGGCGGGCGCTTGGCCAAGGCCGGCCGGCAACACGCATCCCATGAAGATTTGTTCGACCGCCTCGGGCGATACGCCTGCGCGCTCGACCGCCGCGCGGACGGCGGCAGCGCCGAGGTCGGTGGCCTTCACGGCGCCGAGCGCGCCCTGGAAGCCGCCCATCGGCGTGCGGGCATAGGCGGCGATGACGATCGGATCGGAGGCTTGGGTCATGCCTCAGATATAATTCTCCGGTTGGAGAATTGGAACGCGAGGCGCGAGCGGAGCCGGCAATCGGGCGCCGCCGCGTCAGGTGTCGGCGCGGACCGTTCGGTCGATGAAGCCGCCGCCGAGAACGCGGTCGGGCTGTTCCGGCGCATAGAGCACGCAGGCCTGGCCAGGCGCCACGCCTTCTTCCGGCGTGTCGAGAACGACGGCGACCTGGCCGTCATGAATTGCAATCTGTCCCGGGACGGGTTCGCGGGTGGAACGCACTCGCGCCAACACTGGCCGGCCAGCCGCGGCGGCCATGTCGTCGCCTTCGCCGAGCCAGTTGGTTTCCTTCAGCGTCAGCGAACGGGTCAGCAGAGCCTCGCGCGGCCCCACGACCACCTGCCGCTTGTCGGCGTCGATCTTCACCACGAACAGCGGGTCGCCTACCGCGATGTTGAGGCCCCGGCGCTGGCCGATCGTGTAGCGGGTCACGCCCTCGTGGCGGCCCAGAACGCGGCCGTCCATGTGGACGATGTCGCCGGCTTCGGCCCCCTGCGGACGCAGACGATCGATGACCGTCGTGTATCGGCCTTCGGGGACGAAGCAGATGTCTTGGCTGTCAGGCTTGTCGGCGGCGGCCAGACCCAGTTCGGCCGCGACGCGGCGCACCTCCGGCTTGGGCAGTCCGCCGAGGGGGAAGCGCAGGAATTCAAGCTGAGCGCGGGTCGTAGCGAACAGGAAGTAGCTCTGGTCGCGCGCAGGATCGACCGCCCGCAGCAGTTGCGGCCCGTCAGGCCCTTCGGCCCGTCGCACATAGTGTCCGGTCGCCATGGCTTCGGCGCCGAGGTCCCGCGCGACGTCGAGCAGGTCGCGGAACTTGACCGTCTGGTTGCACCGGATGCAGGGCACGGGCGTCTCGCCGCGCAGATAGGCGTCGGCGAAGTCTTCGATCACCTGTTGCTTGAAGCGGCTTTCGTAGTCGAGAACGTAGTGCGGAATGCCGATCATGTCGGCTGCCGTCCGGGCGTCGTGGATATCCTGCCCGGCGCAGCAGGCGCCCTTCTTCTGGATCGCTGCGCCATGGTCGTAGAGCTGCAGCGTCACGCCCACGACGTCATAGCCCGCCCGCGCGAGCAGCGCGGCGGTGACGGTGGAATCCACCCCGCCCGACATGGCCGCGATCACCCGCGTTCCGGCCTTGAGGCCGACGGCGGCGCGCGCGGCTTCCACGGCGACGTCTGTGAAAAGCGCGTTCATGGCGCGCTATGTAGCGCCTGAACCGCAGATTTGCGAGGTCCCGCGCCTATTTCAGGACGTTGAGAAGGGAAGAATCCCGCAAGGTGATGAACACTTGGCTCGACGCCTCCAAGGCTAGGCTCGCCTTTTCCAGCTCCACCGTGGCGCGCGGCATGTCGGCGTCGACGATGTCCCCGATCATGCCTTTGAGGCTATTCTGGCGCGTGGTGAGGTCGGTCTTCACGTCATCCACCCGGGCCTGGATCATCCCGTTGCGGGCGGTGACGTCGATCACCTTGCTCGACACCGACCCCCAGACCGAAAGCTGGCTTTCGAGGAAGGTGCGCTGGTCGTCGGTCAGGGTGCCGTCGAACGGGCCGCTGGCGCTCTCGTTGAACGCCTGGATGGCCTTGAAGGCCTCCAGCATGTCGGCGCCCAGATTGCTGGCCAGCAGTCCGGTCTTCACCGTCGTGGCGTCGTCCACCTTGTGCTCGGTGATGAAGTTGTCGTTGGCGAAGAAGCCCGCGACCGAGGGGTTCGCCGGATCGGTGAGTTCCGACAAATCGGTCACGTTCACCGGCTTGGTGTCGATCTTGCCGCCGGCGAACAGGTACTTGCCATTGTACTGCGAGTTCATGGCCGCGACGCCGATGCGGAACTGGGCCTCCATCTCCTGCATCAGGGTGTCGGTGCGGCCGGTGGCGATCGCTTCCTCGATGGCCGTCTTCGCCGCCGCCGCGGCGTCCCCGAGCTGAGTCAGAGAGAAGTCCTGGGTGGTCAGCTTGTCGGCGATGGTGGTGTTCTGGCTGAGATAGCCCTGCAGCCGGGTGTCGACCGACCGCATCGCGGTCAGGATCTCGGCGTCCCGGGAAAACTCCTTGAGGTTCGAGCCATTGCGCTGGGTCGAGACCTTGTTCCCCGCTTCCACCTGAGCGCGCTGCGCCTGCATGATGTTCGAGAGGACGAGGTTGTAGTTTCCGACGGTCGTCACGCGATACATGGGTCGGCCTCCGCTAGATCATGTTGGTCAGGACATCGAACAACTCGCGCGCCGCCTGGATCATGCGGGCAGAAGCGTTGAAGGCCTGTTGATAGGTGGTCAGGTTCACGAGTTCTTCGTCGACATTGACGCCTTCGACGGCTTGCCGTCTCGCCATTGCCTCGGTGGTCACGGCGTCGGCCGCGTTCATGCGGGTCTCGGCGGCCTCGGCCTGGCGGCCGATCGAACCGCCGAACTCCGAGGCATAGCGCGTCAGCGTCATAGTCACCGCGCCGAGGTCCCCCGCCGCAGCAAAATTCGTAGTGACGTCGCCGGCCGCGGCCAGCAGCCGGGCGCCGCGGCCATCGCCCATGGTCACAGCCGGCTGACCGGCGGCCACCGAAAGGTCCAGCGTCGCCAGCCCCAGCTTCATGGGGTCCTGGGCGATGGCGGAATCGACGCTCAAGCGGCCCGCCCTGCCGCTGCGCTCGACGACGCCCAGGCCAAAGAGCTGGCTCATGGACGGACCTCCCGCCCCGCGCGAGGTCAGGTCCTGGGTCACCGACAGGGTGGCTTTCTGGGGCGGATTTCCCTTGAAGGTCAGCGCGCCCTTGGCGTCCAGGCTGAACTGCCCGTTCATCCCGACGCCGGTCGCCGGATCGTTCAGGGCGGCCAGCAGGTCGGCCATGGTCCCGCCCGCCGGCACGGCCACCGAGATTTCCCGGATCGGCTTGCCGTCGGAAGCGGCCAGCGCGAAGCTGATGGTCTCGCCAGCCGTGAAGCCGTGCGGATCGGTCGCCTTCAGCCCGGTCTCGTAGCTCATCATCCCGTCGGAACGGATCAGGTCGTTCAGCCCGAAGAAGTGCGAGAACCCCCTGCCTGCCTTGGTCGAGTTACCTTCGTCGATGGCGATCCGGTTATCGCCCGTACCAGTCAGGCTGAGCTTGCCGTTGGCGAAGCTGGCCGTGGCGCTGCCGCCCAGGGCGTTGTTCAGATCCGTCAGGAAGTTCGCCGAGGAGAAGGTTCCTCCAGGCGTCATGGTCATGGTGTCGAAGTCGATCTGGACGGTGTTCTGGACGACGCCGTCCTTGTCGAGCACAGCCACGGTGGTCTTGCCGGTGAACCCGGCTACCGCAGTCGGCA
>JAEXKM010000290.1 GCA_023445705.1 Pseudomonadota bacterium | reverse complement strand
GCGGCGCCCTGACCCAGTCGGCGATCATCGGCACCGCCGGCGACGCGATCGCGCGTCTGCCGCTGTCGGCCGAGCAGATCAAGACCATGCAGGCCAACGTCGCCATCGGCTACGCGGTCACCTATGTCTTCGGCTCCCTGGGCGCGATCATCGTCTGCGTAAACATCCTGCCGCGCCTCATGGGCTCGGACATCAAGACCGACGCAGCGAAGGTCGAGGCCAAGCTGCGCGGCGGCGCACCGGAGATGGGACCAGGCGCTTCGCCGGCCCTGCCGCCACTCGTTGGCCGCGCCTTCGAGGTCCGCGCCGGCGCCGGTCGCACGGTGAAAGACGTCGAAAACTCCGCCAAGGACGACCTGACCATCGAAATGATCCGCCGGGCTGGACAGTCCGTCGAGCTGAAGCCTGATCAGATGCTCGAGGCCGGCGATATCGTCGTGATCATCGGGCGCCGGACCCAGGTGGTCGACATCGGGAAGATCATCGGTCCGGAGGTGGCCGAGAAGGGGCCAGCTCTGGCCATGCGGTCGCGGCAGGCGGTTTTCACCCGCAAGGACATGAACAACAAGACCATCGACCAGGTCCGATACATGGTCGACCAGCAGATGCGGCACGGGGTCTATGTCGAGAGCGTGAGCCGCATGGGCCGGCCGATCCCGGTCCTGCCGGAGACGATCGTCCAGCACGGCGACGTCATCACCTTCTACGGCTCGGCGACCGACACCACGCGCGCCGCCAAGGAAGCCGGTTATCCGCTGGAGCCCAGCGATAAGACCGACTTCGTCTATCTGGGCCTTGGCGTCCTGGTCGGCCTGTTGATCGGCCTCTTGAGCGTGCGCCTCGGCGATATTCCCCTGACCCTTGGGGCCGGCGGCGGCGCGCTGCTTTCCGGCCTGGTCTTCGGCTGGCTGCGCGCGAAGCGGCCGGTCTTCGGGGCGTTGCCGCATCCCGCCGGCCAGTTGCTGCAGGATTTCGGTCTGGCCGCCTTCGTTTCCGTGGTCGGCCTGAACGCTGGCAAGCAGGCCCTGGTCACCATCCAGGAGAACGGGGCTACGATCTTCTTGCTGGGCATCATCGTGACCATGCTGCCGCTGCTGCTGGCCCTGGTCTTCGCCCGCTACGTGCTGCGCTACGACAACGCCGCGGTCCTGGCCGGCGCCCTGGCGGGCTCGCGGAGCGCCAATCCCGCCTTCGGGGAGGTTCTCAACAAGGCCGACAGCACGGTCCCGACCGTCCCGTTCGCCATCACCTACGCCCTCGCAAACGTCCTGCTGACCTTGCTCGGTCCGCTTGTCGTCGGCCTCGTCTAGCTCGCTCGGAGAACTGCCATGGACCCGAAGATCGCCGAACTGACCCGGCTAAGCCCTTTCGAGATGAAGGATGCGCTGATTGCGCTGGCCTCCGCCGACAAGAACCGCCTGATGCTCAACGCCGGGCGCGGCAACCCGAACTTCCTCGCCACCACGCCGCGCTACGGCTTCTGGCAGCTCGGCCTGTTCGCCATGCGCGAGGCCGAGCGCTCCTTCGCCTACATGCCCGAAGGGGTAGGGGGCTTTCCCCGTCTCCAGGGCATTGAGGACCGCTTCGAGATTTTCGTCCGCGAGAATGAACAGGTCCCTGGCGTGCAGTTCCTGGCCGGCGCCGTCTCCTATGTCCGCGATCAGATCGGCCTGAACGCCGTCGATTTCCTCTACGAGATGTGCGAGGGCGTGCTCGGCTGCAATTATCCGGTCCCGGACCGGATGCTGAAGCTGACCGAGGTCGTGGTCGGCCACTACCTGCGCCAGGAGATGATTGGTCACTACCCGTTCGTCGGCCAGTTCGACATCTTCGCGACCGAAGGCGGCACCGCCGCCATGACCTACATTTTCAACACGCTGCGCGAGAACCACCTGCTCAAGGCGGGCGACAGCATTGCGATCGGCATGCCGATCTTCACGCCCTACATCGAGATCCCCGGGCTCGACGACTACCAACTCCACGAGATCAACATCGAGGCCGATCCCGCCCACGGCTGGCAGTACCCCGACAGCGAGATCGACAAGCTCAAGGACCCGAAGGTCAAGGCTTTCTTCCTGGTGAACCCCAGCAACCCGCCCTCGGCGCGGATCAGCATGAAGACCCTGGAACGGGTCGCCGCCATCGTGAAAGAGCGGCCCGACCTGATCATCCTCACCGATGACGTCTATGGCACCTTCGCCGACGACTTCGTCTCGCTGTTCGCGGTCGCGCCGCACAACACGATCCTCGTCTATTCGTTCTCGAAGTTCTTCGGCGCAACCGGCTGGCGGCTGGGCGCCATTGCGACACATCAGGACAACGTCATCGATCGGCTCATCGGCGATCTGCCGGAGGCCCAACTCAAGGAACTCGACAAGCGCTATGGCTCCATCACCATGGCGCCTCGCGACCTGAAGTTCATTGATCGCCTGGTGGCCGACAGCCGTACGGTGGCGCTCAACCACACCGCCGGGCTCTCCACGCCGCAACAGGTGCAGATGGCGCTGTTTTCGCTCTTCTGCCTGATGGACACCCCGGGCGCCTACAAGGCGGCGATGAAGCGGCTGATCCGGGCTCGAGAAAAGGCGCTCTATCGCGAGCTCGGCGTCGCGCCGGAAACCAATCCCGACGACATCGGCTACTACACGCTGCTGGACCTTGAAGACCTGAGCGCCAAGGCGTTCGGTCAGGACTTCGTCGACTGGCTTCTCCAGGACGTCCAGCCGACCCAGTTGTTGTTCGAGCTGGCCAAAGAGTCGGGGATCGTCCTGCTGCCTGGCCGGGGCTTTGGGGCTCAAAGCCCCGCAGGCCGCGTCTCGCTCGCCAACCTGAACGAGGCGGACTACGTGCAGATCGGCCGCGCCGCCAGGAGCCTCATCGAGCGCTACCACCAGCGCTTCAAAGAGGCCAAGAAGCGCTGATCTTGCTCAGGCGGCCGCGAGTTCCACCAGGGCCTCGCGGTCGCAGATCCGGAACCTGCGGCAGCTCTCGAACTGCACGACGCCCGTTCCCTGCAATTGGGTGATCATGCGCGACACCGTCTCGATCGTCAGGCCCAGATAGTCGGCGATGTCCTGCCGCCCCATGACCAGTTCGATGGGATTGGCGCCGCTGCGTCGCGCCATGCCCAGCAGAAAGCTCGCGACCCTCTCGCTGGCGCTCTTGCGGACTAGCAGGCTCAGGTGCTCGCGCGCGTTGGTGAGTTGCAGCTTCGTGCTCTCCAGCATCAGCGTCTGAAGCGCGTCCTCGCCCTTCAGGTTGACGATGGCGTCCCGGCGCGCAGCCAGGACCACGCAGTCGCTCAGAGCTTCCGCCGCCATCTCGTGCGTCTTGCCGAGCTCGAGCCCGAAAACGTCGCCCTGATAGTAGAAGTCCCCGATCGGACGACGGCCGTCCGCCATGAAGCGGGAGGTGCGGACCGTGCCACTGACCATCCGATAGACGTGATCGGCCGCTTCGCCCTCGCCATAGATCTCTTCGTCCTTGGCGAACCGCGCAATGAAGCCGACGCGGCTGAAAATGTCCTCGCTGCTATTCATGTTTCGGCCTCCGACTTCCTTCGAACTAGACAGGAAGACCGGACGCCGAAACCGGGGCTCGCTCCTTAAGTAGAGCTACTGAGGTCAGTTCACGCGTCGCTCGCGGCCCGCCCAATAGGGCTCGCGCAGCTCGCGCCGCAGGATCTTTCCAGAGGCGTTGCGGGGCAGGGCCTCGATGAAGTCGATGGTCTTGGGCGCCTTGAACGCGGCGATCCGCGTCCGGGCGAAGGCTATGATGTCCTCGGGGCTCGGCGCCTCGCCGGGCTTGGCGACGACGATCGCCTTGACCGCCTCGCCCCACTTGTCGTCCGGCACCCCGATCACCGCCACCTCGGCCACCTGCGGATGACCATAGACCGCGCTCTCCACCTCGGCCGGATAGATGTTCTCGGCGCCGGAGATGATCATGTCCTTCACCCGGTCGTGGATGAACAGGTAGCCGTCCTCGTCCAGATAGCCGGCGTCTCCCGTCCGCAGCCAGCCGTCCTCGGCCAGGGTCGAGGCCGTCGCCTCGGGCAGCCGCCAGTAGCCAGCCATGTTCGACACCGATCGGGTCGCCACCTCGCCGACCGTGTTCGGGGGCAGGGGATTGCCCGCATCGTCGATGATCCGCAGTTCGACCCCCGGCATCGGCAGGCCAGCCGCCCGCATCCGGGGATTGCCGGCTGGGTCGTGATCTTCCGGCGGCAGGTAGACGATCGTCCCGCAGGTTTCGGTCATCCCGTACTGCTGGCAGAACCCGCAGCCGAACACCTCCATGCACTCGCGCAGCAGGTCCAGCGGGATCGGGCTCGCGCCGTAGAGGATGTACTTCAGGCGGGAGTAGTCGACCTCCCGCGCCCTGGGCTGGCGCACCACGATCTGCAGCGCCGCCGGGACCATGAACATCTTCGAGATGCGATCCTGTTCGATGTAGTCCAGCACCTTGAACGGGTCGAACTCGCGCGCCACCACGCCCTTGGCGCCGTTCACCAGGCCGACGATGCCCCATCCTGTCCCGCCGATGTGCCCGACCGGCATAGCCACCAGGCTGACGTCCTCCGGTCCCCACTGGTTCCACGCCATCTGGGCCTCGGCCGCCTTGCGCCGACCGCCCAGGATGTTGTCGTGGGTCAGCATCGCGCCCTTGGGCTTGCCCGTCGTGCCGGAGGTGTAGAGCTGCACGGCGACATCGCTGGATGCGATCTCGACCCCAGGATTGACGGCCGGCTGCGCGTCGCGCCAGACCTCATAGGTCGGCCAGCCGCTCGGCCCCGGCTCCATGGCGATGATCGGCAGCGCCGGCATTTCGGCGGCCGCTTGCTTGGCCGGCTCGATCACTTCAGGGCCGACGAACAGCATCCGGGCCTGGGCGTCGGCGGCGATATAAGCCACTTCCGGGGGCGCGAGCCGCCAGCCGATCGGGACCATGATCACCCCGATCTTCACCGCCCCGAACAGCAGCTCGAAATAGTGGTCGCTGTTCTTGCCGAGATAGGCGATCCGGTCGCCCTTCTTCAGTCCTTGCGCCAGCAGCGCCTGGGCCGCCTGGTTCGAACGTGCGTCGAACTCGGCGAAGGTCGTCTCCCGTCCTTCGAAGGCAAGGGCGACGGCGTCGGGCCGCTCCTTGGCGTGATACCGCGGCACATCGGCCAAGGTCGGCATGGCGAAGAAGTCGATGACGGCGCTCAACTGCACTCTCCGTAACTAGAGACCCAGGACAAGCCGGGCCATGATATCGCGTTGGATCTCGTTCGACCCGCCATAGATCGAGGCCGCCCGGTCGTTCAGGTATCGAGGCATCGCCGTCAGGGCGTCCTCGGGGCCGATAGGTTCGATATTCGATCCCGGCTCACGCGCCCGCGGCTGGTCGGCGGCGGCATAGGCGCCCGCGACCTCCACCATCAGTTCATCGACCAGTTGCATGGCCTCGCCGCCCTGGGTCTTGAGCATGGAGGAGGCCGGGCCGGGGTTCTTGCCGGCCGACAGTTCCACCAGGATCCGTTGTTCGGAAATCTCGATCGCCTCGACCGCGATCTCCGCACTCGCCAGCCGGGCGCGAAAGGCGCGATCCTGCAGCAGCCCGCGCGGCCCGGCCGCCGCCTTGACCCGCTCCAGCATCACCTTCAGGCCCGGCGCCGAACCGCCTCCGCGCTCGAACTCCAGCAGGTACTTCGCCACCGTCCAGCCGGCGTTCTCCTCGCCCACGCGACCCGAGACCGGCGTGCGGACGTTCTCGAAGAACACCTCGTTGACCTCGTGCTCGCCAGCCAGGGTGATGATCGGGCGGACCTTGATGCCCGGCGACTGCATGTCCAGCAGCAGGA